>NZ_JAOQJZ010000020.1:0-34919 GCF_025567495.1 Hominimerdicola aceti
TTGCGGTGCAACTGAAAGCAAGAGCTTATCAGCTAAGGGTCACACAGAAGTTGTTGACAAGGCGATCCCTGCCACCTGCACAACAGACGGCAAAACCGAGGGTTCACATTGCTCAGTTTGCGGCGCTGTTATCAAGGCACAGACAACGATAACTGCCACAGGTCACAAGTCAAGCGGTTGGATAGTTGACAAAACGGCTTCTATCGGAGTTAAAGGTTCAAAGCACAAGGAATGTACAGTCTGCAAGAAAGTTCTTGAAACGGCTGAGATCCCTGCACTTTCAAGAATTAGCATTTCAAAGGCAAGCGTGACACTTTCCACTTCGACCTACGCATATGATGGCAAGGCAAAAACTCCGTCCGTTAATGTAAAGGTCAATGGAAAGACTTTGAAAAAGGATACTGATTACACTGTTTCGTACAGCAACAACACCAAGGTAGGAACAGCAAAGGTCACTATCACAGGCAAGGGCAATTACACTGGCTCAGTTTCTAAGACCTACAGTATCAAAAATAACTTCAAGAAAGCCACAGTTTCGAGCATTTCCACAAAGGCTTTCACTGGCAAGAACATCACTCAGAGCATTACTGTTAAATACAATGGCAAAACATTGAAAAAAGGCACTGACTACACAGTTTCATACTCTAACAACAAGAACATAGGCACTGCCACTGTAAAAATCACAGGAAAATGCTCATACACAGGCACTATCACAAAGACGTTCAAGATAAATCCTGCCAAGCAGGAGATACAGAAGCTCACGGCAAAGAGCAAGGCATTCTTTGTGGACTGGGCGCAGAAAGGCTCTGCTACTGGATACGAGATTCAGTATGCCACCAACTCAAAGTTCACAAGTGCAAAGAAAGTTACCATAACAAACAACAAGACTGACAAGACCACTGTTTCAAAGCTTTCAGGCAAAAAGAAATATTACGTTCGTGTTCGTTCGTACACAACTGTAAAGGGTACTAAGTATTATGGTGCTTGGTCGGCTTCAAAGAGTGTGACTACTAAGAAATAATTTTTATCGTTTATGAAAATATCCCCCATGCAGAGGTTTTTCTGCATGGGGGAGTTTTTTGCGTTAAAGCGTACATTTTGTCGGCAAAGCCACCCTGAAATGTTACGACCGACAATAAAAAAAACACCGCACAAAGTCTTACCTCTGTGCGGTGTAAATATCTACTTTATTACTTCCTCTTAGAAACCACCATAGCTGCACCTGCAAGTGCTGCTAGACCTATACTTATGCCCATTGCCGCATCTGTATTAGGGTTTGTGATGCTGTTAGGATTTGTCGTTGTCTTTGATGATGAAGCCGCTGCGCTGCTGTCATTTGTTGCTTCAGAAGAAGCCTCGGAAAATGACTCCTCTGCTTTGCTCTCGCTGCTCTCCTCACTTGACGACTCCTCAACAACGTTATTGAACTCAACGTCGTCGTCCTTTGTCATTTCGTCAACGCCGTCGTCAACCAACTCAACTCTCTCCCAGCCGTAAATGCCTTCAATAGCATTTGTAAGCTCATAAGCTGCTGTCTTCTGTGAAACAGCTGATGGGTGATAGTCAACTGCATAACCATTGTTTTCGCTGTCCTGAACGCTGAACTCGAAAACTGATACCTTGCTGTCGCCTGTTTCAGTCTTATAAGTGTCAACTGCATCTGTAATAGAAGGATAAAGCTCCTGTCCCATAATACCGAGTGTACAAAGTATCTCAGAATTTGGATTCTTAGCTCTTATCTCCTTGAGGAAATTTACATAGCCATTTTCAAACTCAGCACACTTATCAGCGTCACCCTTTGTGTATGAGTTATCGTTTGTACCAAGATTTACAACGATAAGCTCAGGCTGATACTGTGAGAAATCCCAATCATAATTAGCTGTCTGCTCACCGTCGAACCAGCTCCATGTAAAGCAGAACTTATCATAGAAATTTGGCACAAGCAGTGCGTCATTTATCTTGCCGTTGCCTGAATAACCAGAGATCACACCTGCTCCGCTTACTGATACAAAGCTGTAGTCAGCGCCAAAATTCTGTGCTGCCTTGTAAGCATATGTCTTTGCGGCGTTCTCGTTGTAGATAGAAAATGACTTTCCAAGTGGATCATCAACACCGTATCCACAAGTGATAGAGTCACCAATAAACTCGATAGAATGCTTAGCTGCCTCTGTTGGCTGTGGCTTGCCGTCTACCTCAAAGCTGTCAATTGCGATAACGCTCTGTGCAGCTTCTGAAAGCTTTATGAGCTTGACAGTGCTTTCGCCCTCAGGAAGCTCTACCTCAACTGCGTTTGTCTTCTTATTTTTTATGTAGCCCTGCTTAACAAGCTTGCCGTTTACAAATACACCAATTCTTGCCTCACCTACGCTGCCGTTTACATTGAAAACAGCCTTTGTGCCTGTGCATTTGAACTCGATACCGCTTGCAGAATAGCCAAGTATCGTTGTGTCGCCCTTTCTGTAAGTACGACCGATAAGCTTAACATTGTCGCTTGTTGCCTCATAAGAGGTGAGCTTGTCCGTTGCTTCCGTGTCTGCCATGACTGTCATTCCCATGCAGCCTGCTGCAATTGCCGCAGCACAGAAGCCTGCCAAAAACTTCTTCATACTATGATTTCCTCCATTGTTTAATTTTTTTGTATCTTTTGCCTTAATATTTCTCGATCCAATAATTTAATTATACTCTATCTGCAAGATATATACATTAATTTATTATTAATATTTATTCGTCATTTTATTAACAGGGTTGTTAGATATTCTTTATCCTCTTATAAACCACAGCCGACAGCGGTGGACAGACGAAACTGCCTGAAACGGGCTGTTTGTTCATCTTGCCACTTTCATCAAGCCTGAGATAAAAGCTTCCCTCAGGCAGACCGAAGCCCCTGTTCTCGTAGTAAGGATTAAGTGCGATAACATAGCATTCTCCGTCTTTTTCAAGCTTCCAGCTTACGCAGTTCCAATCGTCATTGTGCATAAAATGAAGATGTGCGTTCACGTCCTCTTTAGTGTTCATTCGGAAAAGCGGACTTCCCTTTCTCAGCCTTATAAGAGCCTTGTAATACTCAAAGACCTCTTTATATTCAAACTTTCTGTTCCACTTTATGGAGTTAGTGTAGTCAGGCGCATTGTAGCTGTCATGGGAATAGATATTCACATCGTTTGGCTCTTCGCCCTCTTTGAGTATCCTCGGCTTTGACCTAAGAAAATCCTGACCAAGCTGTATGAACGGCATGCCCTGTGAAAGTATCACTATCGCAGCCGCAAGCTTATCCATTTTTATCCTTACGCCCTCACTGTCATTCTTTGCCGATATACAAAGCTTGTCCCACAAAGTATTGTTGTCATGAGCCTCACAGTAATTCACCGCCTGAGTAGGTTCAAAAGCCCAGCAAGCTTCTTTTGCGTCATTTATCTGATAGTGTGGCACAGAGCCGGCTATACCACGCCTTAGGGTAGAAGCCGCATTTCTGTTTCCGCTGACAAAGCCCTTGTCATATGGATTAAAAGTACCGCCCTTAATGGAATCTCTGATGTTATCGTTGAAAAGTCCAACTCTTCCAAACTGATATGAATTCCATTTATATGCAAGTCTGTCAGCTGGGAGCGGTGACTCTCCTCCCGTCCAGCCCTCGCCATACATTAGTATCTGAGGGTCTATCTTGTTAAGCTCGTCCCTTATGATGTTCACAGTTTCAATATCGTGAAGCGCCATAAGGTCAAAGCGGAAGCCGTCTATCTTATATTCCGTTGCCCAAAATCTGAGAGAATCTATCATGAATTTTCTCATCATCATATGGTTTGAAGCCGTTTCGTTTCCACAGCCCGAGCCGTTTGAAAAAGAGCCGTCATTTCTTATTCTGTGGTAATAATACGGGAAAGAACGCTCAAAGGCTGACTCCTCGGTATAGTAAGTGTGATTGTATACCACGTCCATTACAACGCCAATGCCGTTCTCGTGAAGTGCCATAACAAGCTGTTTGAACTCTCTTATCCTGCACTTAGGGTCATAAGGGTCTGTGGAATATGACCCCTCAAGGCAGTTGAAGTTCTTAGGGTCATAGCCCCAGTTATATTGATTGAGCCATGGCTTGCTCTCGTCCACAGTGGCATAATCTTCCACAGGAAGCAGGTGAACATGGGTTATGCCAAGCTCTTTGAGATGCTCGATACAAGTATTCACACCCTGATATTTCGTACCCTTATCGGCAAAAGCCACATACTTACCTCTATGCTCAGGAGCAACGCCTGATGAACTGTCCGCAGAAAAATCCCTGACGTGGCACTCATACACCACTGCGTCGCAGGCATTTCTGCACTTAGGCTTCTTGACCTTGTCCCAGCCCTCAGGGTCGGTGGTCTTGAAATTCACCACCGCACCAACGTTTCCGTTGACTCCGCAGGCTTTTGCATAGATATCTATAGTTTCATGCCTTGTTTTGTGGTCAAACTCAAATGTATAGGTATAAAAAACACCGTCAAGGTCACGGAGTATCTCCACATACCAAACACCGTGGTCAAGCCTTTCCATAGGCAGGCTTTCAAGACGGCTTTTGCCCTCACCGTCAAGATACAGATTAAGATAAACTCCCGTTGCAAGCGGCGACCATGTTTTGAACACAGTTTTGCCCTCTTTCATGACCGCACCCAGATCGTTTCCTATATATTGATTATCTCTGTCGAACTGTTCATAATTCAATCTGTACATCAACCATGCCCCTTGCCTATATTTTTTACGTCTTAGATATTTTTACTTCAGACTTTCGCCAAGCACCGAGCCTTGAAGAAGCTTAGTTTCAAAGCCCTCCCTCGTATTTTTAAGCAGGTCATCGCAAAGCTTTACCTTGTCCTTTTCAAGAAGCAGCAGGATAGTTGAGCCTCCAAACTCGAAATATCCCTTTTCTTCGCCCTTTGTGACCTTTACGCCGCCCTCAGTGTGCAGATTAGTTATCCTGCCCACCATAAGAGCACCGACTTCCATTTGAATAATATCTCCGAACTGCTCCGTTCTTATCATGCAATATTCTCTGGAATTTTCCTTGAAAACAGGCAGATAATTGTTCACCACAGGGTTCACAGTGTGAAGAATACCATTTATCTTTCTGTTGTGGCTCTTTACGCCGTCTGCACAATAGCAATAGCGGTGATAATCGTCCACTGAAAGTCTGATGATAACTGCATAGCCACCCTCATAACGCTTTGCAAGCTTGCTGTCCCTGAGAAGCGAGGCGGTATTATACACTGCGTTCTTTATAATAAAGGTATCAGACTGTGTTATCTTATAAGCAGTCACCTTACCGTCACAAGGTGAAACAAGCAGATCCCTGTCCTTAGTGATAAAACGTCTGCCAGGCTTTATTTTTCTTGTGAAAAAGTCATTGAAAGAGCGATACATTCTTTCCTCATAGTCAAACATATCTATGCCGTTTTTTTCTGCAAAGCCGAAAATAAAAGGCACTGAGAACTTGCTGTCAAGTATCACTCTTGCGCACTTTGAAAATATCGGACAGCCGAGGAATTTCATAAGCGCCCTGCCCATTGCCGAGCTGTAGGCAGCCGCAAGAAAGCTATCCTGAGATGTGGTCTGTTCGTATTCTCTGCCCTGTCTGTCACGATATTTCATCTGTTTCTCTCCTTTTATTTACATTATTGTAGGGGACGACACCCCCGACGTCCTGTTTTTCACACACCTGTCCGACAAAAACATTTCCCATTCAGGTAACTTTTATCTTAGATTATATGCTGCATTTTAAGATAGCCGAGAAGGATTATCGCACCTATAGTAAAGAGTATCAGCACGCCCTTCATGGAAAGCTTCTTGACATTTATTTTCAATACAAAGAGTATTGAAATAAGTATCATAAAGCTATGGAAAACAAATGGAAAAATATTTCTCGGTATATTGTGCTGACCAATGAACAGCAGAGGAAGTATCATAGCAACTGTTGTAACAGGCAGACCCTTATATTCTTTTCTGTTCTCTGTTGTGTTTCTCTGACGCTCTTCCTCCATAACGTTGAAGTAGCCAAGTCTGATAACAGCGCCCAGAACTATCATAATGCTTGCGATAAGACGAAGCGGATAAACTGAATTGTAGTGATAGCCTATGACAGCAGGGAAAACACCGAAGCAAACAAGGTCGCACAGCGAGTCGATCTGTATGCCGAACACCTTTTCATGCTCTGTTCTGTTTTTCATGCTTCTTGCTATCTTGCCGTCAAAAAGGTCGCAGATACCCGAAATAAGCAGGCAGAGAAAGGCTATGGACATATGATTTTCAAAGACCTGTGTAATGCCGAACACTGACGAAACAAGTCCTATGTATGTGAGTATTACCGAATAATTATAAAAACCGATCATTTTTTCTTTTCCTCTCATTCTTTTTCGACTTCTTTTTTAACTTCCTGCGATCCCTCAAGACCATTCTTCTTATCATTCCTCATAACGATAAAGTGAGCCACGAATGTTACCAATGCGCTCATTATCAGCAGTAAATAGAAGCTGAGTCCACGGCTCAGTAGCATTGCAGGCTTTACAAGCTCTGCGGTGAAAATGCCCATGAACATATATGTGAAGCAGCCCTCTGTTACGCCTGCCGCACCAGGCAATGGCAGCATTTCAACTGCAACGCCTATCATAGTCTGAAGTGCGATAGTATTCCAAAAACCTGTTCCGCTAAGGCCGTAGGACTTATACACTATCCATGTGACAGCCAGCAGGAACATTCTCTGCACCAGTGTGATAAGAAAAATATTTATCACAGTGTGTACATTGCTCTTTATATATTCCGAACCGATCATGTAATTGTCGCAGATACGCTTTATTTTGTTTATGTATTTTTCGTTGTTCTTTTCTTTGAGTATCCTTATGCGTGTCAGAAGATTTATAAGCTTTATGCCCATTTTTCTCGCCCACAAAGGCTTATAGAAAATAAACACAAGCCCTGCGATATAGGCGATATTCAGTATAAAGCCGATAAGCAGAAGCCACCAAAGCCGTCCCACATGAAGCTTTATAAAGCCAAAGTTGAAAAGCAGGAACGCCACTGCAAGAAGCACCTGCACAGCCTTGAAAGCTATGGTGATGATAAGCATTATCAAGGTGGAAAAGCCTATCTTTATGCCGTCTTTCTTCATGTAATACATCTGCGCAGGCTGTCCGCCGGAAGCAGACGGCGTTATACAGCTAAAGAAAAAGCCTATAAACGAATATTTCAAACAACGCCTGAAAGGAGTTTTTACTTCAAAAAGTCTCAGCATATACTTTATTATGACCGACTCCCCTGCCACATAGCAGAACACGCACACAGCACCCACTGCAAGCCAGCTTTTCTTTGCAAGGTGAAGATCCGCCACTATGTCGGAAAATTCTTCTCCTCTGAAAAGCAGTCTGACTGTCAGCCAGCCTATGACCACAATAAAGAATATATTAAGAACATATTTCAGGTTCTTTTTTATTTTCATCATCTCCGAATTTTCAGCCTGTCCATTAAAAGGTCAGACCATTTTTGTCCCACACATATTTTTTACAGCACGAATGCCATAAAGCACAGATTTACTATTATCTGCAAAATTGTAAATCTTATTACTACCTGAGTATCAGACCAGCCCTTGTTCTTTCTTGCATGGTCGTGAAGAGGAGTTCTTATGCCCTCCATAAATTTCTTTATTTTCAGGAAACGTCTGAAAGAAAGCTTGAGAAGTCCAAGTCCGCCGTCAAGTATGATAACTATAGCCATAGGGATAAATGCGAACGGTGCGGCGGTTTTTAAGAACATCACCGCAAGGAAAACGCCCAGCGCTCTCGAACCTGCGTCTCCCATGAGCATCTGGCTAGGCGAGCAGTTGAACCACAGATAAGCCGCAAGCGTCACGAACATTATCATAGGAAGGAGCATATCAGCCGCACCACTCTTTGTCACCATAAATGCAAGTGGCAGAAGAACTGTCATGACCAATGAACCGCATAGCCCGTCAACGCCGTCTGTACAGTTTGTAACGTTTATGGCCGTCCAAACGAGGACGCCTGCAAGGATGATGAACAGCGGTGCAGGGATAGTGAAAGTGGAATCTGTGATATAAAGCTTCACCTGCGAGCCGTTATAAAAATAGTATGTAAACGCAATGCCAAGAGATATAACAAGGTCGATAAGACCTTTTTTCAGGTTGCCCCAAGGAGTTTCAGCAGCATCGTCAAAATATCCGCTGAGCATGGCGGCATACACAAGCACGAGATAGATTATGTTCTCGATATCGAGAGGATAGAAAAGTGCTGTGCAAAGGGTAAAGGAAGTCACAAAGATAATTCCTGCGCCACGAGGCTTGCCCTCAGAAAGAGCACCGTTCACAGCGAACGCTCTGCCCTGATCTTTAGGCAAAATGCGTTTGAAGAATTTCAGGCTGAAAAAAGCAATAAGAAAACTGCACAGCATTGGCACAAGCAGCACCAATGTAGTATTATTCGTCTTAGCCAAAAGGTTATAAAACATTGTCATCGTCCTTTTCTGTTTCAATTCATACATATACTATTATATTATACAACATAGCTGTGCAAAATGCAAATATTATTATCCGTCATTTTGCACAATTTTTTCTTAATGGTTTCTTAATGTGGAGTAGGCTAGGGATTTTTAGGGTGAGGGTTGAACACTTTGAACTTTTGTGCTATAATTATCTTATTAAGGAGGCATTTTTATGGCAATAAAAGACAAAGTGCTGGAACTTCTCGACGATAACAAGGGCAAATATCTTTCAGGCGAACAGCTTGCTGACACGCTGGGCTGCACCCGTGGGGCTGTTTGGAAGGCTGTGAAAGCTTTGCAGGAAAACGGCTACCCTATCTCTGCGGTGACGAACAAGGGCTATTCCCTTGATGAAAACACCGATATACTTTCCCTTGCAGGCATAAAAAAATATCTTGACCCTGACCGTCAGGGGCTTGAAATAGAGGTATACAAGGAAGTAAGCTCCACTAATCTGGTACTCAAAGACTATGCAAATCAGGGTGTGCCCGAGGGCAGGATAGTCATTGCAGGTATGCAGACCCAGGGGCGTGGAAGGCTTGGACGTTCTTTCTTCTCGCCATCTGATTCGGGACTTTACATGAGCATTCTTCTCCGCCCTGACATGGCTGCGGCTGACGCTGTCAAGATAACCACTGCTGCTGCAGTTTCAGTTGCGCTTGCTGTGGAAAAGGTCAGTGACCAAAAGCCTGACATAAAATGGGTCAACGACATTTACATAAACGGCAGGAAGATATGCGGAATACTCACGGAGGCTTCTTTCAGCATGGAAAACGGCGGACTTGACTACGCTGTGCTTGGTATCGGTGTGAACACCTACGAGCCGGAAGGCGGTTTTCCTGAGGCAATAAGAGATATCGCAGGACCGATATTCCACGAAAGAAAAAGCGATATGCGAAACAAGATAGCCGCAGAGATAATAAACAATTTCATGCGTCTTTATGACAGCTTTGAAGAAAACAGCTTTTACCCAGAATACAGAAAACGCTTGCTGTGGGTAGGCGAGAAGATAAACGTCATAAGAGGGAGCGAAAAAACTCCTGCCACAATGCTTGGGGCTGATGAGGACTGTCGCCTGCACGTCAGATATGAGGACGGCAGAGAAGAATATATTTCTTCAGGAGAGATAAGTATTCGCAAGGCTTAACATAATATACGAAATGTTAGGTATATCTAATGAAACAAACGGCTATGATTTTTTATAATTAATTCAGTTTATCAAATAGTATCAGCAGGTCGAGTCATTGAGAAATGGCTCGATTTTTTATGCATTATAACTATATAAACGTTTTCGTTTATGTGTATTTCTACAAGTTAGTCAATGCTTATTCTAATTATATATAGCCCATGTAAATAAAAACATTATTCTTTTTGTGTCATATAGTATATAATTATAGTTGACAGTATGTCTTGATTATTGACTTTGTAATCAAATTTAACTTTAATTATATGGAGGAAATTTTATGACAAAAGAATTTGATTATTCACCGATCGACAAAATTCTTGAAAATCATGAAAAAACAGCGGTCATAGCCATATTGCAGGATATTCAGGAGATATATCACTATCTTCCAAAGGAAATATTCCCATATCTTGCAAAAAAGCTTGGCACAGGCGAAGCAAGAATATACAGCGTTGCGACCTTTTATGAGAATTTTTCTCTCGAGCCAAAGGGCAAATACGTTATCAAATGTTGTGACGGCACTGCCTGTCATGTAAGAAAATCTATACCTATTCTCGAATATCTCAGAGGAGAGCTTGGTCTTAGCGAGAAAAAAACCACCACTGACGATCTGATGTTCACAGTGGAAACTGTTTCATGTCTTGGCGCCTGTGGACTTGCCCCTGTTCTCACTGTGAATGATGTTGTTCACCCTGAGATGAATCCTGACAAGGCTGCGGCTCTGCTTAAGGAACTGAGAGAAAAGGAGGCTGAATAATATGCTGCTGAAAACGAAATACGATCTTGACAACGCTCGTGAACAGTATGGTAAGCTTGTTGACAAGCAGGCTAGAAAAGTGCTTGTTTGCGCAGGTACAGGCTGTGTTGCAGGCGGTTCGCTGAACATATACCAGAAGCTTATCGAAACTATCTCCGCAAAGGGATTGGAGTGCGTGGTAGCACTTGCTGACGAGCCACATGATGATGATATTCACGAGGGCGCTATCGGCGTAAAAAGAAGCGGCTGTCACGGCTTCTGCGAAATGGGTCCACTTGTTAGAATAGAACCAGAGGGCTGGCTTTACACTAAGGTGAAGCTTGACGATGTTGACGAGATAGTTGACAAGACTATCTGCAATGGCGAGTGCGTTGAAAGACTGTGCTACAAGAAAAACGGCGAAATATATCGCCAGCAGTCAGAAATACCATTCTATAAGATGCAGCAGCGTATCGTTCTTGAACACTGCGGTCACATTGACGCTACTTCCATAAAGGAATATCTTGCTATAGGCGGCTACAGAGCCTTTGAAAAGGCACTTCTCGATATGTCACCTGAGGATATCCTCAACGAAATGACAGAATCTAATCTTCGTGGACGTGGAGGCGGAGGATTCCCTCTTGGCAGAAAGTGGACAAGCGTTGCAAAGCAGAAAAGCCCTACAAAATACATAGTCTGCAATGGTGACGAGGGCGACCCTGGCGCATTTATGGATCGTTCTATCATGGAGGGCGACCCACACAGACTTCTTGAAGGCATGATGATAGCCGGTATCGCAACAGGCGCGAAAGAGGGATATATCTACGTTCGTGCGGAATATCCGCTGGCAGTATCACGTCTTAAAGGTGCTATCGCACAGGCTGAGCAGTTTGGTCTGCTTGGTGACAATATACTCGGCACAGATTACTCATTCAGAATACATATAAACCGTGGTGCAGGCGCATTTGTTTGCGGTGAAGGCTCTGCCCTGACGGCTTCTATCGAGGGCAAGCGTGGTATGCCTAGAGTTAAGCCGCCAAGAACTGTTGAACATGGTCTTTTCAACGAGCCTACAGTTCTCAACAACGTTGAAACGCTTGCCAACGTGCCTGTTATCATCAACAACGGTGCAAAATGGTTCAGGAGCATAGGCCCTGAGAACTCCCCTGGAACAAAGGCTTTCGCTCTTACGGGCAACATCTCGAACACCGGTCTTATTGAAGTGCCAATGGGAACTTCTCTCAGAAAGGTAATATTCGACATCGGCGGCGGCATGAGAGGTGACGGAAAGTTCAAGGCTGTTCAGATAGGCGGTCCGTCAGGCGGCTGTCTTGTTACGCCTAACCTCGATATCCAGCTTGACTTTGACTCGCTGAAAAAAGTCGGTGCTATGATCGGCTCAGGAGGACTTGTTGTTATGGACGATAAGTCCTGTATGGTAGAAGTTGCAAGATTTTTCATGAATTTCACCCAGAACGAGTCCTGCGGAAAGTGCGTTCCGTGCCGTGAGGGTACAAAGAGAATGCTTGAGATACTTGAGCGTATCGTAAATGGTAACGGTCAGGAGGGGGATATCGAACTGCTTCTTGAGCTTGCCGACACTATCTCCTCAACTGCTCTCTGCGGCCTTGGAAAGACGGCTGCATTCCCTGTTGTATCTACGATAAAGAACTTCCGTGAGGAATATGAAGCTCACATAAGAGATAAGAAGTGTCCATCAGGCAACTGCAAGAAGCTTGTGACATATCAGATCGACCCTGAGATATGCAAGGGCTGTTCAAAGTGTTCAAGAGTCTGTCCTGTGGGTGCGATCAGCGGTGAGATCAAAAAGCCGTTCAAGATCGACACCTCTAAGTGCATAAAGTGCGGAGCTTGTATTTCCAACTGCCATTTCAAAGCTGTCAAGGAGGTTTAATTTTAGCTATGAATAAAGAGTTTATGATAATCGACAATATCCCCGTTGCTATAAACGGTGAAAAAAATCTGCTTGAGCTTATCAGAAAGGCAGGCATCGAGCTTCCTACATTCTGTTACTATTCTGAGCTTTCAGTATACGGTGCTTGCAGAATGTGCATGGTGGAAAACAAGTGGGGTGGCATGGAAGCCGCTTGCTCAACTCCTCCGAGAAACGGTATGGAGATATACACAAACACACCAAGGCTGAGAAAATACCGCAAGATGATATTGGAACTTCTTCTTTCAAATCACTGCGGCGAATGTACGACCTGCGATAAAAACGGCAAGTGCAAATTGCAGGAGCTTGCCGCAAGATTTGATATCCACAGGGTACGTTTTGACAATCCAAAGTCCAAGCCTTGTATCGATGATTCTTCTGTATCTATCACCAGGGACGCCAACAAGTGTATCCTCTGCGGTGACTGCGTAAGAGTGTGCAACGAAGTACAGAACGTTGGTGCAATAGATTTTGCATTCAGAGGCTCAAAAATGAAGGTAGCCTGCTCATTTGACAAGCCTATAGGCGATTCAAACTGCGTTGGCTGCGGTCAGTGTGCGGCAGTCTGTCCAACAGGCGCTATAATCATAAAGAACGACAGCCACAGGCTTTGGAAAGAGCTTAATCAGGAGGACACTATTGCAGTGGCTCAGGTAGCTCCGGCTGTAAGAGTTGCAGTGGCAAAAGAGTTCGGCTACAACGGTGAGAACGTTATGGGCAAGATAGTTGCAGCACTTAGAAGAATAGGCTTCAACTACATTTTCGACACCTCTACAGCCGCAGACCTCACTGTTATGGAGGAGTCAAAGGAGTTTGCAGACAGGCTTGCAAACGGAGGAAAGCTCCCGCTGTTCACATCATGCTGTCCTGCATGGATAAAGTATGCTGAGAACGAGTATCCTGAGATACTGCCTAACATTTCCACTTGCCGCTCACCGATGCAGATGTTTGCTTCCGTAATAAACGAGAAGTTCAAGGGCGAGGGCAAGAAGATACTTTCTGTTGCTGTTATGCCTTGCACTGCCAAAAAGGGAGAAGCCGCAAGAGATGAGTTCAAGGACGAAAACGGCAAACCGTTGGTTGATTTTGTCATCACAACTCAGGAGCTTATCATGATGATAAAAGAAGCCGGTATCGTGTTCAACGAGATAGAGCCGGAAGCTGTTGATATGCCGTTCGGCACTATGACAGGCGCAGGTGTAATCTTCGGTGTAACAGGCGGTGTAACAGAAGCAGTTATCAGACGTGTTTCCACAGACAAGTCACTTGCTTCCCTGAGAAATCTTGCATTCGAGGGTGTAAGAGGCTTCGAGGGCATAAAGGAGCTTGAAGTACCTCTTGGCGACAAGGCTATCAAGGTCTGCGTTGTAAACGGACTTCGCAATGTTGAGGTCATAATGAACAGAATGAAAGCTGGCGAGCATTTCGACCTTATCGAAGTTATGGCTTGTCCAAACGGCTGTATAGGCGGCGCTGGTCAGCCAAAGGCTACTATCGACGAGAAGAAAGAGCGCAGTGTTAATCTTTACAATGCTGACAAGCTTTGCACTTTGAAGCGTTCAGAAGAAAATCCGCTTATGGATAAGCTTTACGAGGGTATCCTCAAGGGCAGAGAGCATGAACTGCTTCATGTAAGCTATGTAAAATAACAAAATAGCGTAAATAGCGAAAGGCTGCACGAAACTGTGCAGCCTTTTTTTGTGTCGAAAAACTATAATAACGGGGCGACCTGAGGTCGCCCCTACATATAACAACGTATTTACATAAATTGTAGGGGACGGTGCCCTCAACGTCCCGCTTATTTAGGACGTTGTCAATAAGCTCAAGTTTGTACGAAATGTGCAGCCTTTTTTGTACGGACTATTTTATTATGATATATCCTCCACCTTGACAGCTCTCTTTTCATTTCTGTAGTTGACTACCTCTCCAAGAGTGCAGTATATAACAGAGAACACAGGAACAGCGATGAACATTCCGAATATGCCAAAGAGGTTTCCGCCTATGGTGATAGCGAAAAGTGTCCATAGTGACGGCAGACCAACCGAGTTTCCTACCACCTTTGGATAGATAAGATTGCCCTCAATAGCCTGAATAATGAACATGAACAACAAAAACAGCACAGCCTGCTTGAAATCCGTCACGCATATAAGCAGGAAGCCCACCACATAGCCAAGAAAAGCTCCCACAATAGGGATAAGTGCAGTGCAGGCAACGAGTATGGCAATAAGCACCGCATTCGGGAAGCGGAAGATAGCCATTCCAATACCGCAAAGGGAGCCGAGGATAATGGCTTCCGTGGTCTGACCCACAAGAAAGTTCGCAAAAGTGTCGATAGAGCGACGGCATATACGGCTTATGCGGTCGGTGATACGATTGCTGAGAAAAGCACAGCTTATGCGCTTGCACAGGTCTTTGAGCCGCTCTTTTGCGGCAAGCATATAGACTGCAAAGCAGATTCCCAAGAAGAAGTTCACAAGACCTGAGAAAAGATCTGTCACAAAGCTTACTGTTGAACTGAGTGTGTTCAAGATCACAACGCCGTCTTTCAGCCAGCTTGTAACCTTATCGATAATATCAGCAGTGCTTATATTCATTCTGTCAAGCCACCCTGCTATCTCAGGGGAATTGTTGAGCTTGTTGGAAATATTTGAAATAAGCACAGGGATATCGTCTGAAAGCTGAGAGAAAGTCTTTATGAGTGCAGGGATAATAAGCCAGCACACAAGTGCCACAACGCCTAGGCAAAGCAGAAAGGTCAGCACTATCGAGCATGGTCTTTTCAGCGTTTCCACAGTTTTGGCATATTTCTCTTTTTTAGGCTTCTTAAAAAGCCTCTTTTCAATGCCTGACATTGGCACATTCAGGATAAATGCGATTATACAGCCAAATATAACAGGCTTCAAGACCCCGATCATTACGCCCAGAAGTCTAAAAAACTTGTCATAGTTGGTCAATCCCCAAAAAAGCACTACGCCAAGAACCACAAGGGCTGCATTTTCTTTGAATTTTTTTGTAAATTTCATTAGTTTCTCCTTACAAAAACGAGCTGTACAGCCTTTGCCGTACAGCTCTCAAATCGCTTAGAAATTAGTGTTAAGGCTGAGATACTGTCCGCTCTGATAGAGATAGATCAGATATACCACAGACGCATAGATAGTTACAACAAGCACCACCAATGTTGTAAATGCGGCGAGAATGTTCAATATCGGGATAAACGCCACAACAAGGCACACTGCCATGACAATAAGGCAGGTCTTGTTTACATTCCACACATGGTCGCCCTTATTTGCAAGCCCGTAGTTCTTCACGTCCCTGAGCAGGTCGCCTGTTGATTTGCAGATATAGTAAAGCACCGCTATGTTCATTACATTGCCAGCAAAACTCAGAACACTTGATATCGCAGTATTGTCAATAAACGTGTCAACTATTGAAAAGATAAGATCAGCCACTGTGAAAACAAGAGCTGTCTGATAACCATTATGGTCTTTTGAAGCTTCAAGTATTCCCCATACATTGAAAATAGTTGCGGCTACGGTACAAGTCATCAAAAGAAGTGCGCCTATCCCCGGTATAAAAGCAAGCGGAACTCCTATCACACCTATGATCTTTGCCAGAAACACCTTTTTGATACCGCTTGCGGCATTCGGATATTTTACCATTTTATTACCCCCTATATTTCGATTTCTTAATCAAGTTCGATATTCATTATCGGCTGTGAAACGTCTGCGCCGGCAGGTACCATTGGAAGAACGTTTATATCCTTGTTGATGATAACGTCCACAAGGCAAGGCTTACCGCATTTGAGTGCCTTTTCAAGCATTGGCTTTATCTCGGATTTCTTTGTTATCCTTATGCCTTCAACGCCAAATGCGTCGGCAAGCTTCATAAGGTCTGTTCCTCTTTCGATATTCGTCTGAGAGAACCTCTTGCCGTAGAAAAGTCTTTGCCACTGTCTTACCATTCCGAGAACGTCGTTCTCGAAAACAAGCTCAACAAGCGGTATCTTATGCTTTGCAAGTGAAGAAAGCTCGTTGCAGTTCATGAAGAAGCTTCCGTCGCCTGCGATGTTTACTACTGTTCTGTCAGGGTTGCCCACCTTTGCGCCCATTCCTGCGCCAAAGCCGTAGCCCATTGTACCAAGTCCGCCGCTTGAAGCAAAGCTTCTTGGACACTTGAAGTTATAATACTGTGCAGCCCACATCTGATGCTGACCGACTTCTGTGGCGATGATAGCCTTGCCGTCTGTAAGTCTGTCAAGCTCCTCGATAACGTCCTGCGGAAGCACCTCGTCCTCGCTCTCGATAGGCACCATTCTCAATGCATACTGCTTTTTCCAATCCATAACAGTATTCATCCAAGCCTCGTGCTTCATATCAGGAAGCAACTCGCAAAGCTTTGCAAGGATATACTTAACGTCTCCAGTAACATGGCTGTAAACGTCGATATTCTTGCCTATCTCGGCAGGGTCTATATCAATATGTATGATCTTCTTATCCTTTGCAAATGTCTTAGCGTTGCAAAGAACTCTGTCGGAAAATCTCGAGCCAAGAACTATCATAAGGTCACATTCGCTGAGCGTCATAGCGGCTGTCTTTGTGCCGTGCATACCAAGCATACCGATATAGCAGTCCTTAGTATTGTCAAGTGCGCACTGACCCATAAGTGACAATGAAACAGGTGCGTCCACTTTTCTTACGAACTCAGCCATTTCTTCTGTTGCGTCAGCAGAAACAACTCCGCCGCCTGCGTAGATAAAAGGCTTCTCAGCATTCTTTATAAGCTCTGCCGCAGCAGCTATCTCCTCGTTTATGCCCTCAGGATTGTGATTTACTACCTTCTTAGGCTCTTTCTTCTCATAGACCATAAGTGCGCCTGTGATATCCTTTGGTATATCTATAAGAACAGGACCTTTTCTGCCCTCGTTTGCAATATAGAAAGCTTCTCTGATAATGTCAGCAAGCTCCGCAGGGTCTTTCACAATGTAGTTATGCTTTGTGATAGGCATTGTTATCCCGCAGATATCTACCTCCTGAAAAGAGTCAAGACCAAGCAGATCTCTTGTTACGTTTCCTGTGATAGCCACCATAGGGATAGAATCCATATAAGCTGTGGCGATACCTGTTACAAGGTTCGTTGCACCTGGACCTGAAGTTGCGATAACAACGCCAGTTCTGCCTGTTGTTCTTGAATATCCGTCAGCCGCATGGCAGGCAGCCTGCTCATGGGCGGTGATAACATGGTGTATCTTATCAGAATATTTATACAGCGAGTCATATATGTTTAGAACTGCTCCGCCCGGATAGCCGAACACTGTATCGACGCCCTGCTCCAGCAAACATTCAATTATAACGTCTGAGCCACGTAACTCTTTCAACATTTTTTATTTCCTCCAAATTACAAAATACATCTAAGATCATAAAAATATATCAATATATGATTATACTATATCTGCTTTAAAAAGTCAATACTTTCATTCATTTGGCTCATAAGCTCGTCCACCGTATCAGAAAAAAGCTTTGTCTGCTCGTCAGGCTTCTTTTCCTCTACAGCTTCCGCCTTTTCAGGCTTCTTACTTTCAAGCATATCCTGCACGCTCACTGTCTTTTCCACAGCCTTTTTTGCAGTGAGCGTTTTAAGCTCATGATCGTCAAGATAAGGCTTTATGCCCACAACGGAAACATTGTCAGTTCCGCCGTTTGTGAGGGCAAGCTCCATTATAGCGCCTAGCTTTTCAGAAACAGAAAGGTCAAGACCAAGCCCCACCACCATTTCTTCCTCAGAAACGTAATCCGACACGCCGTCTGACACTATGATTATCATATCGTCAGGTTCTTTGCCAAAATCAGCCACCAATGGTGTTTGTGCCACATCAGGTTCATTGAGAGTGCTGCCGATAGAAGATATTATGGCATTCTGATACTGTGGCTCAAGCTCTGACACATCTTCTATCCTGCCATGCTCATACATATATCGTGCATAGGATTGGTCAACAGATATCTGTCTGATAGTGCCGTTCACATAGCGATACATTCTGCTGTCGCCAACGTTTATGCACATTGCTCTGCTTTCCTCGTCCACCGCAAGGCAACACAGTGTGGTCTGCATATTTGCAGCGTTTTCAGCCCTTACGCCCTGCTTTTTTATTTTGTTGTGAACATCGATAAGCGTTCTTTTCATATCCACCCCTGAATTATATTCAAGAATGGAAAGATGCCTTAAACAAAGCTCCGAGGCGACCTCTCCTGCATTTTCTCCACCAACGCCGTCGCAAACGGCTGCAATAAAAGGAGCAGCGACAGTTGATTCATAGCTGCCGCTGTTGATGACCTCGTGGTCTATTAAAATGCAGTCCTCATTCTGTTCACGGTAATTTCCCTTGTCTGTTATTCCGAAAATATAATAATACATTTATTATCACCGTCTGAAAACTGGTATCGTGCTGTTATATCATATCTGCAACAAGACTGCCCATTTCCTTACAGCCAACGAGCTTCATGTCCTCTGACATGATATCCCCTGTTCTGTAGCCTGCTTCAAGGACTTTCTTGACAGCATTGTCGATAGCGTCTGCTTCCTTATCCATATCGAAAGAAAATCTCAGGAGCATTGAAGCTGAAAGTATAGTAGCGATAGGATTAGCCTTATCCTGTCCTGCGATATCAGGTGCAGAGCCGTGGCTAGGCTCATACATACCGAACTTTGTGTCGTTCAGTGAAGCGGAAGCCAGCATACCAAGTGAGCCTGATATCATAGCGGCTTCGTCTGAAAGGATATCACCGAACATATTCTCTGTAAGGATAACGTCAAACTGCTTAGGATCTCTTACAAGCTGCATTGCGCAGTTGTCAACGAGCATATGCTCAAGCTCGACCTCAGGATAATCCTTAGCTACCTCGTTTACTACCTTTCTCCAAAGTCTTGAAGAATCAAGAACGTTAGCCTTATCAACGCTTGTAACTTTCTTTCTTCTCTTCATGGCGATGTCAAAGCCACGGATAGCAATTCTTCTTATCTCGTTCTCGTTATATGTAAGAGTATCAACGGCAGTTTCAACGCCGTCAACGTTCTCTGTCTTTCTCGCACCAAAATACAGACCGCCTGTAAGCTCTCTCATTATCATCATGTCAAAGCCGTCGCCGATTATATCGTCCTTAAGGGGGCAAGCTTCTCTAAGCTCAGGATAAAGATTTGCAGGACGCAGGTTAGCGAACAGACCAAGCTCTTTTCTTATTTTCAGAAGTCCGGCTTCAGGTCTGAGGTTCGGAGCAAGCTTATACCATGGTGAAGTGGAAGTATTTCCGCCGATAGAGCCAAGCAGAACTGCGTCTGAGTTCTTTGCTATCTCGACAGCCTCGTCTGTAAGCGGAACGCCATATTTATCTATAGAACAGCCGCCCATAAGGATATCAGTATAAACAAACTTATGACCGAACTTTTCAGCAACCTTGTCGAGGACCTTCTGTGCTTCTGTTACTATTTCAGGACCTATCCCGTCGCCCTTTATAACTGTTATTTTCTTTTCCATGTTATTTTTCCTCCTCAGAATTTAAAGTCGAAACGCTTATCTCGCAAGAATAGCTCTGCTTTTCGGCTGTCATGAACAAAATGCCTGTGTAGACCGAACACTCGCCGTCAATAAGCTTCTTTTTGCAATAATCGTCAGCAGCCATGCCTTTGAGCTGATACTGCATATAACTGTCCGCCGTATCAGTGCCGTCAAAGTTCACCTGACTATAGTCTATCTCCTCGCCGTCCATATAATATGACCAGTAGTAAGACAAACCGTCAGAGCCTTTGACCTTTATGCTGTTGGGTGAAACAGTGCTGTCTATGCTTGCTTCGTCTATATTCGCCCAAAGTCCGTTGAAAGTGGAAAATCCAGCACCATTTATCTCAGGCTTATTGCAGGCAAAGGTCTTTGTTGTAACGCCTTTTTTATCGGTCTTTTCGTCCTTTTCCACAAGCACTATACTGCTGTTTGAAGCAGTTCCCCTTGCAAAACTTCCGCCAAGCTTTCTGTTTATCTCTGCAGAGCTTAGGGTCAGGTCTATCTTGCTGCCGTCCACCATTACCATAAAAGGCAGAAAATCCTTGCTGCTGTATTCAAATTTACCGCTGCTCTCCTCTTTTTTCGAGCAGCCTGCGCTGCACACCAGCATTACCCCTGCTGCAAGTGCCGCAAATAGCTTTTTAGCTTTCACAGCTTCACCCCTTCATAGAAACAGTTCAAGGGCGACCCCTTTTGAGAGATCCCCCTTAAAGCTTCAAAATATCTTATTTAAGTGAGTTAAGAAGACCATTGCTGTTGATGATATTGATAAGAAACTCAGGGAACGACTGACCCTGATAAGTCTCATTCTTGGTCTTGTTTGTGATAACGCCACTGTCGAAATCTATCTCCACCTCGTCGCCGTTATCTATCTTCTCAGCAGCTTCCTCGCACTCGATGATAGGAAGTCCGATATTTATAGCGTTTCTGTAGAATATTCTTGCGAATGTCTTTGCTATAACACAGGATATCCCGCTCGCCTTGATAGCAGCAGGCGCATGCTCTCTTGATGAACCGCAGCCGAAATTGCTCTTTGCTACCATTATATCACCCTTCTGAACGTTCTTTGCAAAGTCAACGTCAATATCCTCCATGCAATGTTGTGCAAGCTCCTGCATATCAGGTGTGTTGAGGTATCTTGCAGGGATAATAACGTCAGTGTCTACGTTATCCCCGTATTTATGTACTTTTCCGCAAGCTTTCATTATGAAAACCCCTTTCGTCAAACTTTATCAGCCCTGCTTGAACTCTGACGAATGGAATATATTTTCTCCTATCGCCTGTTTTCTAAGCTCTTCATATATCTTTTCAAGATACGGGCCGTCTATAGTATCCTTGTTTCTTGTAATAAAATAGCAGATCTTTACCTTGTGGAACATTCCCTCTTTAACGAGAGCATACACAGGTGTACCCCCGATATTGGAGGTATAAAAGGTATTGAAGCCCTTCTTGTCAATAAGAGCCTGCGTCATTTCCACGGTAAATGTATTTTTGTCATGGAGTTCCTGAATGATCTCGTCAGCCTTCTCCTCACGCTGATAGTCATTTAGTGAAGTTCCGTACTTCTTTGTAACAATACTAAGAAGTATATCGGAGAATATTTCCCTAAGATAATTTTTCATCTGTTCTCGCTCCCAAGTCGTATATGCGGTCATGCCGCATATCAATTATTCCCCCAACGCAAGATCTGTCAGCTGATTTTCTCCCCGAATATCACATAACTTCCGACGGCTGTGAGATCTTGCCTGTCACAGCTGAAGCGGCGGCAACGTAAGGTGAAGCCAGATAAACCTCTGATTCTGGGTGACCCATACGTCCCACGAAATTTCTGTTTGTTGTTGCAACGGCTCTTTCGCCCTTTGCAAGAATACCCATATGTCCGCCAAGACATGGACCGCAGGTAGGTGTAGAAACCGCACAGCCTGCATTTATGAATATCTCCAGCAGACCCTCTTTCATGGCCTGCATATATACCTTCTGTGTGGCAGGGATAACGATACATCTAACGTTCTTTGCCACCTTTTTGCCGTCAAGTATCTCAGCGGCACATCTCAGATCCTCTATTCTTCCGTTAGTACATGAACCGATGACCACCTGATCTATCTTGACCTCCGGGATATCGTCAAATGTTCTTGCGTTCTCAGGCAGATGCGGGAAAGCGACTGTAGGCTTTATCTGGCTGAGGTCAATAGTGTATTCAGCCTCATACTCAGCGTCATCGTCAGCCTTGTATATCTTATACTCTCTGTCTACCTTATCCTTGATGTAATCAAGTGTAACATCGTCAACTGCAAATATGCCGTTCTTAGCACCTGCTTCGATAGCCATGTTAGCCATGCAAAGCCTGTCCTCCATGGAAAGGTTTTTCAGACCCTCGCCTGAAAATTCCATAGACTTGTAAAGTGCGCCGTCAACGCCTATCATGCCGATTATATGAAGTATAACGTCCTTAGCGGCACTATACTTTGGAAGCTTGCCTACGATATTGAACTTGATAGCGGCAGGGACTTTGAACCAAGTCTTTCCCTTTGCCATGCCTGCGCACATATCTGTTGAACCGATACCTGTTGAAAATGCGCCAAGTGCGCCATATGTACAAGTATGTGAGTCAGCACCGATAACGCAGTCGCCTGGAGCGACAAGTCCTTTTTCAGGAAGCAGAGCGTGTTCAATGCCCATATCGCCAACGTCGAAATAATTCTTTATGTCATACTTTGAAGCAAAATCACGGCAGGTCTTGCACTGTGTAGCGGATTTGATATCCTTGTTAGGTGCAAAGTGATCCATGACCATTGTGACCTTATTCTTATCGAAAACATCTGTAAAGCCCGCTTTATTGAACTCGTTGATAGCCACAGGGGACGTAACGTCGTTGCCGAGAACCAGGTCAAGGTTCGCCATTATAAGCTGACCTGCCTTGACTTCGTCAAGACCTGCGTGGGCTGCCAGAATTTTCTGAGTCATTGTCATACCCATTTAATATTACTCCTTACTATCAGATCTCAGAGCATACCAAGATCCTTTATTTTTTATACCCATTTATTATACCACTATTTTGATGTTAATGCAAATACATATTTATTATATATCTATGAATAATATTTATACTAAACGTTTGAGATAGGAACATATTTCTTTTGCTTTTACATATAAATTGCGAAAATTTTAATCACATTTTGTACAATAGCACTACACATCAATTGAAATATCCTTCACAACATCACAAAATACGAACATTCACGGGAAAATACCGTCAGCCATCTTGACTTCATTTGCATGGCATAACTGTTCTCTTACTGCGAAAAATAATATTACAAAGAAAAAAGGAGGAAACAGCAATGAAGATGAAGTCAATGATAACAGGCGTTTCAATGGCGATAGCCGCAGGAACAGTGGCTTATGCAGTCACAGAGGCGACATCAAGCGAAAAGAAAATGCTCAAAAGCCGCACAGGACGTGCTATCAGAGCTATCGGTGACGTAATGGACGGCATTTCAATGATGATGAAATAGCCCTCATGCAGGAGCGTACCATGGTGGTAACGCTCCTGTTTTTTTGCATTTTTAACTCTGACTTATCTTTTTCAGCAGCGTAAGAGCGTCGATAACATCGACCTTTCCATCACCGTTCATATCCGCACGCTTTAGCTGAGCGGGATCAAGCTTCGTCTTGCCTGCATTGTAACGCAGCATGAGCAAAGCGTCCACAACTGTCAGATACTTGTCACCATTCACATCTCCCTGCTGCAGGGTCTGTGAAGCGGCTTTTCTTGTTATTTTTATTGTGTATGTCCGTTTCACACCGCTTGCCGCTGTGCAGGTGACCTTGATGGTGTTTTCGCCGGTTTTAAGGCTCACCTTGCCGTTTCCAGACACCTTTGCACTTTTGCCCAGCGGATTTGCATTAACAGTAACAGAAGAAACCTCCGCATTGACTTTGGCAGTATAGCTTGCGGTGAATTTATCGAACTTTGGTGAAATGCTCGTGCCTGAAACGCTGAGAGATTTAAGATAATTGTTGTTATCACCACTGCTTGTAGGCTTTGGGCAAAGTTTATCAGGCATATTGTTGTAAACAGGTATCTTGAACTCCATTGCGCTGTTCAAAATATCCTGAGAATAGGCGTTTTTTAGGCTTATGGCTTCATTCGCCTGACCGAAAACGCAGGTCATATACTGGTGGTAATAAAGCCCGTTTCCGCCGTCTACCATATCAAATTTTTGCAGATAAAGGGTATCCTGACCCTTTGTTATGTAGCCTGTGCCTAAAAATATCGAGCCGCCCACTATGGACTTGTACTGATTTGTCCAAGGAAGAAGATAGGTCGGATTAGTAGTCTTTGCATACTTACAGCCCATTTCTGCGGCTGTCATGGTAGAGGTCGCATAAGCCTGAATGTCAAAGAAGTTGAAATAATTCTCATAGCCTTTCACAGTACCAAGGGATTGCGGCGCACCATTTACGCCCTGCTCGTTCCTGCACCTTGAAGCAAGGTGATAAGGTGAAACGCCCGATTTCTTTGCAGCGTCCATAAAGGTCTGCGAATATGTATACTTTTTCTTTGTGTCAGGACAAGTGTAGCTTCCGCTCATAAAAGTGTCTGCAAGAATAGTTTTTACACCGCTTTCCGTCTGATACGATGGATCATATGACTGATTTTCAAACATGAAAATGTATGTATCGTTGAGAAAATTTCTCGGATCCATATAATACATTATTATCTCTTTTGAAGCCGCCACCCACGAGCCGTCAAGCCCATACCAATAACCGCCGTTAAAATCATATGCGCCCTTTTCCATCGACTTCCATGAAGCCAGTGCCGACGAGTGGACAAGATTTCTGCCCACAACACATTCTTCCTTTAACGCAGTGTTCCAATCCACGCCAAGCTTCTGAGCGGTAAATATCCACTTTGGGTGCTGTTCATGGAGCTTTCGCAGATATGGCTTATAGCTTTCAGGAAAGCCCTGCTTTGTCATATAGCTCTCAAAATCAGCGTCAGAACTGCCCTGCGAGCCGCTTGATGTTAGCTGAACATACGCAGCAGAAACATAGCCTGTCACATTGCCGCATGATATCTTATACCATTTTGCACCGCTTGAGTCGGTGGTTTCGGAAAGTATAGTCAGGCTGTCGCCATAGCTTACTGTGCCTGTTTTAGAATAGCCTGTGCCTGCACCGCTGCGAACGTTCAGAACGTCTGCCGTACAGCTTCCCGTCATTTTTGCCGCTGAAGCCGTCAAACATGAAGCCGCCATTGACGTTGCAATAGCAAATGACAGGATATATGAAATCATCTTTTTTATCAACTCGTTCACCTCAGAAGATATAGGCAATACCGCAACAAGGCACGCCTATGTATAAGTCCTTATTTTTACACACATTGGTTTGTACATTTTTCTGTATCAAGTACAAAACTTCACCCTCATTATAGTACATTTCTCAGGGCTTTGTCAACAGTCTTTTTGATTCATAAAAAATTTACATTTAGTAAAATGCAGCTTTCACTTAAAAGTTACAGATTTATTACAGCCTATTTAGTGGCTTTGCTGTTGATCGGTACATACATATTGTGACACAAATGCTCTCATTATAAATATATCCAAAAAAATATGCTTATTTTCGCTGTTTTGACTATTGACGTGTTACTTTATATTGTGATATAATCCTATTACGACAAAGGTAACAGAACTTGTAATATTTTATAATGAAATATTACAAATTAAAGACAAAACAATAGTAAACAAAATTAATCAAGAGCAAAATACTGACAGAAAAACACGATTTTGCAACGGAGGTATCAAATGAAAAAACTGAAAATAAACAAGATGGCGCTGTCGGTGGCAACAGCGTTTCTTATGCTCACGAGCATTGTTTCCACGGTGGCTAGTGCATCGGGCGGAAACGAGATAAAGCTCACAAGCGACAAGAACTTTGCACAGGCAGGCGACAGCATAAACGTAAAAGCGAGCCTTGAGCCTGATAAAACAGGCATTGCAGGCTTCACTATAGACCTGCATTATGACCCGTCAAAGGTAACAGTATATGTGCCGACCGATGAGGAGAGCGAGAGTACATATAATGTGGGAAGCAAATTCTCTGTTATAACCAACTATGTTGCTTCATCAGGCACTATAAAAATAGTCGGTGCAAACCTTACAGGTTCTAACATAAAGGACAGCACAGATCTTGCCCTTGCGACTTTCAAGGTAAAAGACGGCGTAACAGGCAAGATAAACTATTGGGTAGAGGTTGAAACAATGGTGGCGGAAGCTGACGGTGGATACAAATCAGTTTCATACTCAGCACCTACAGAGGGTTCACCGCTCACTGTCAGTGCAGGGGAGGAGATCACAACAACTCCTGCAACGACCACTACGACTGCTTCATCTAAGGCTGAAGCTACTACAACTACATCAAAGTCGACCACAACTACAACGACAACTACAGCAAAGACTACGACCAAGTCCGAAGCGACTACCACAACTACGGCTAAGTCTGAGAAAGTTACAACAACTACAACAAAGCCTGTTGAAACCACCACAACGACTACAACAGCAAAGAGCGAAACTCAGACCACTACAACCGCAACATCTGCACAGCCTGAGTCCGAACCGCTTTTCACACACAAGCAGGGTGACGCTGACTTCAACAGCGAAACTTCCCTTCAGTTCGGCTTCAAGCTTTCTGACTACATAACAGACTATTCTCAGCATTACAATGTAAAGGTCAACGTAAAGTCATCAGGCAACGCAAGCGGTGCAGTCGGTGCGTTGGTTGACGGAAGCTGGTCTGCACAGAGCACGAAGCTCACAGGCGGCGAGGAAGCACAGTGGATATACTCAGATCTTGACCCTTCAAGAACAAGTGACGAAGTTTTCGTACAGCTTTATTACTTAAAGGCAAATGCAGATTTTCAGATAGCTTCCGTGGAAGTAACGCCTGTCAAGGAAGCAGTTGACACATCAGCTGTTACAAAGGTCACAGCGGCAGAACCAAAGCCTGCTGACGATACAACGACCACAACTACTACAACAGCAAGCACAGAGCCAAAGGCTGACGAAAACATACAGCCTGAAAGCACCACCACAACAGCAGCCAGACAGCCTGAAAATGTCGGTGCGGCTGTTACTACAGTAAGCGAGGGCGACAGTTCGCAGGAGCTTACAGGATCACAGGCAACAGAAAAGATACAGCAGATAGTTGACGAGGCCTCATCGCAGGCTGACAGCTCAAAAGTAAATCCGTCAACAGGCGTTGAAATGACAAAGAACATTCTTACTGTCATTGCCGCAGGATATGTTATTTTTGCGATATTTGCATTTATCTTCAACAGATTTGCCGCAAAGGACGAAGAATAATAACCGAATATATTTCTTTTGGCTATAAAAACGGACGTTTCCGATGGAAACGTCCGTTTTTCGTCAGGAACACCAAGGGGATAGTATGATCCTGCATTTTATTGATCTTCTATAACAGGCGGAATGAAATTCTCTAAGGCGCTGAGAAGCTTCGGGTGTCGTATAACAAAATGTATAGCAGGCGCGTTACCCTTTGATATCATCGCCCACTGACCTTCATGGATCAGTATTTGCAAATTGCAGAAGGTCTGCCGCTTAGCATATTTAAGGCTATAGTTTTCATGTGTCTGTGCGTAGCGTTCTGTGCTTTTTAAATGTGTAGAATAATCATCATAGCTGTAAAGAACATCACTGGCACAGAATACACCCGACAGGTCAAGGGCATGGGGACGTGTTTCAAATTCCTCTCGGGAAAGACAGCATATCTCGTCCTCTATGGTCATGGTTTCCAGTATGCTCTCAACTCGCTTTTTACGCTCGCTGACATAAGCTTTTATATCTCTGCCCCGGCGGTCGTCAATGCCGTTTCTGTCAAGTATACTATTGAGCAGGTCATTATCCATAGTATAAACAGGCAGAGCAGATAAAATACTCCTGCGCCCGCCACGTCTGTGGGAATCGGCAGTGAGAAAATCGCTGAAATCTTTTTCCCTGTCACTTCGGTATATCTCCATAAGCGGGCAGGCGTTTGAAAGCAGATCATTGGCACGTTTACGATAATATTCAAGCTCCTTTTTGGACTTGGTCAGATAATATCTGCCCTCGCTGTGAAAGCCTGCCACGGCTTCACCTGAAAGAGCCGCCGCACCTGACACCTTCAGCAAATGCAAAAAAGCATTATTCTGTACGTTTTTCAAATAGTAAGGCGCTATCTGCCCCGTCATATACATCGGTATCCAGCTTTCAAGACCAAGCATCATATCTTCTAAGGAGCGGTCAAGATCATGTATCTGACAAAGGTGCAGACCCTTTTTAAGCATCAGAGCCATACCGAACATCCACTTCTTCGGAAATTCGGGATCATCAGCCATTTCCTTCATAGGCATATCACTATACATTATCACAGGCTCATTAGAACGTGACAAGACTGTGGCTTTCAGAAAATCAAGCTCGCTTTCCATCATTTCCTTGATGCCAAAATAACTTTTTGACACAGGAAGCTGAAAAGGCAATGCAGGTACTTTCATTTCATCAAAACGTATCGCCTTTATGTATTCGTTCAGGTCAAACTCATCAAGCTTATCAAGAAACTCTTCAATTCCACCGCTTTTTATCTCTCTGCTCTGTCTGGCATGATCGCTGAACAGCCATTTGCATATCACTTCATAACGCTGTGACACATCCTCTATATCACTTTCATTACAGCCCACAAGCTGTGCGACCGCTGATATCTCTGTGGGAGTTCTAAGCTCCCTTGCAGTAAAGCCTGCTATTGCGGCGACAAAGCGTTCTGGGTCGGCAGGCTTTCTAGTACCGTTCCGTATACGGAAAACAGTGGAAACATCATAATTTATCTCCTTGCACATACGCTTGATGTTTATATCAAGGGCTGAGATAAGGGTATTGAAATTTTGCCGCATAGACTCTCTGTCGGCAGGTATGATATCTTCACAGTCAAGAAAGGCTCTTTTTATGTTCTCCCTTGTCATATCGCCATAGCCTTTTTCCCTTGCCACAGCCTCAAGAGCGTTGCAAAGCCCGTCAAACGCCACAGTGTCTATCTCAGGTATTCTCTCTCCGCTTCTGTATCTGCTAAATGTTGAGGGAGATATCCCTGACAACTCACAAAGCTCCTTTGCCGTGCAGGAAAGCTGTTCTATATACTTACCAAGCTGTTCGCAAAACTTCATTTTAACGATCCCTCCCGCTGTCATATGGTATTACGTTAATTATATATCATATTTATCAAAAAAGGAAGTCCCCCACGATATATAATTTCAAAATTGGCATATGACTATTATGAAATAAATCACAAATTTATTCATAGATTTGTTATAATGTGATAAAGGATATCACATTAGGGAAAATACAAAGTAATGGAGGTGTGCTTATAGGATAATAACGAACATGAGAAAAAATATAATATCAAAAGGAGATGTATATTATGAAAAAACGATCACTGCAAGGGAGAATAACCGCTTTTATCCTTACCCTATGTTTGGCAGCACCACAAATGTCTATGTTGACATTTGCTGAAAATTCTACAGTCAGTAATGAAACGGAACTGAAGTCGGCATTGGAAAATACGGAATTTGCAGAAATCAAGTTGGGCGGAAACATTGAGACCACCTGGGAACTAGATGTGGAGCGCACTGTTACTCTTGATCTCAACGGATATACCCTGAGCTGCAGCTCGACAGATGAGGATATAATTCGGGTGCGCAGCAGCGGAAACCTAACAGTAAAGGACAGCGGCACCAATGGCAAGATCGATGGGCAGAACAAGAACTGCGGATTTGAAGTCAAAGGCGGAACGCTTACTCTAGAGAGCGGCAGTATCGTGAATTGCACGGATGCCTACGGAGACGGCGGCGCAGTGGATGTATCCAACACTGGTGTAACGGAAACTCCGGTCAAGTACGGCAAGTTTGTTATGAACGGCGGTACTATTAAGAATTGCAAAGCAGGTGATGACGGCGCTGCTGTGGATATAGGCATGGGCTGCACATTTACGATGAACGATGGTACGATCAGCAAATGCAGAGCGGAGGACGACGGCGGTGCTGTATTTGTCAAGCAGGGCGGCTTCTTCGTGATGAACAGCGGAACGATTGAAAACTGTTCTGCATGCAATAATGGCGGTGCAGTGAACATATACGAAAATGGCAGCTTCACCATGACCGGCGGCACAATTAAGGACTGCAAGGTAGACTTGGGAGGTCTCGGCAATGCAGTATATGGCAAAAACAATACGGCGATCGTTGTCATTTCTGGAGGTACGATCGAGAACTGTGGTGTATTTCCATGGTCTTTTGATGAGTTCACAGTGACTTTTGATTCAGACGGCGGAAGTGCAGTGTCAGAGCAAAAGGTATTGAATACTTCTGCGATCGAGCCAAATGAACCGAAGAGGAACGGCTATGATTTTGCTGGGTGGTATCTAAATGATGCAAAGTATACCTTTGATACCAAGATCACTGGGAATATTACTCTAAAAGCACATTGGACGCCTGCGGCAACTTTAAGCAGTATTAACATGATCGATATCGAAAACGTGAAGCTCGATTATCAGCCGGGCAATGCCCCGCAGGCATCGGCCAAGCGAACAGGCACTAATCAGGATAAATATGATATTCTCTTTGAGTGCTGGGAAAAGCAGGAAAAGGACGCCAACGACACCATGCACACGGTTGGCTACTGGTATTCTGATGAAAGCGTTTATTCGGACGACGATGTTCGATTCAATACCTTTGAAAAGGGCGGAAGGTATATATATTCCGTGAAACTTCAGGCAAAGGACGGCTATACCTTCGATCGCAATTTGAAAAATGAAAATGTTACACTGAATGGAGCAAGCCTGCCGTCTAGCGCGTGGGTCATGGTGATGGATGACGGCAAGACCTGCCTCATTCAATATGGAACAGAGCTGCGACCCGGTCAGGCTGTTGAAGAGATCCGACTTGATGCCATTATCAACTTTAATGCCGGAGATAAACCGCTTTTCAGCACCGGTGTCATTGACCCTATCGTTGACACCGATCATCAGCGGTGGGACGCCAATGACGGCAGCGGTTATGGCATTACCTCCAGCGACTACTGGAATGAACGCTATAACGGTAAGCTCATTACGGAATTTGAAGCCGACAAAAGCTATACCTATGGCGTATATTTCAAGATTTCCGATTTGGGCATTGAAGAGGGCTACCGCTTCGATCAGAACACGAAGCTCTATATCAACGGCGAAGAAATCACCCTGACACCCGATCAGATCGATGTGGATGATAGCGGTGAAACCATTTGGTTCAGCAATGTATTGACCATGACGCCGTCCACCGTGAAAGTTATTGACGTGGTGGAGATAAATGATGTCACCATCAACTTCAAGAACGGCGACAAACCCGTATTCACCGGCAAGAGTCCTGAAGGCGTGAAGTATGCATACAATTGCGAGTGGTGGGAATTGGACAGCAAGACAGGTGCGATCTCTGCGGATTTCTTCAGCGGCGCTTATGAAAATAAGATAACCACTTTTGAAAGTGGAAAGACATATCATTACGGCGTGTATGTGAAAGCTGTGGGCTTTGTTGAGAGTGAAAATACCTCTTACATATTCGGACCTGATACTAAGCTGAAAATCAACGGCGAATTTGTGAATTACAAACGCTATGAAAATGATACGAGCGACGGCTCTGACGGCACCTTGTGGGTCATCACTGACCTTACTATGACGCCAAAGGCAAATGATACAAGCTCTGACAGCAGCGATACAAACTCAGACAGCAAAGACACAAGTTCAAATAACAGTGGCACAAGCACAAACAGCAACTCAAATACAGACAGCAAGACCCCTGCCAAGAACAACGCAGGAAGCACAAACCCTAACACAGGCAATAATGTTAGCGGTATACTGCTTACATTCGTTATAGCTGGAAGCGGACTTGTAGTTGCAGGCAGAAAATCACGTAAAAACAAATAACAACATGAGCTGACAAAAAACGGACGTTTCAAAGCGAAACGTCCGTTTTTTTATATCCATATCAAATTTACTTGTTCTGTGCCTTAAAGATAATGCCCGTCACCTTTGGACCTGCGTTTATTGCAATTGCCGCACCTATTTGGAAACACTCCACAGGTGGATAGCCCACCTTCTTCGTCATAGCCTGTGCCATTTCGTCCCTGACGCTCTCGTCATTGCCGTAAACGATGCAGTAAGGTGTCTGCGGTATCATTTCCTTTACAGTCAGGTCAAGTATCTTTGGCACAATAGCCTTGTCGCCTCTTACCTTTGTTTCTGTAACGATAGCATGGTCATGTATCCTCATGATAGGTCTAAGACCCATTACCTCGCCCACAAAAGCAGCCGCAGACGGAATCCTTCCTGACTTCTTTGCATATTTGAGTGTATATGGTGCAAAGAAAATAACGCAGTTCTTTATCCAGTCCTTCATAAATGCCACGATATCAGCCGCAGGAACGTCCTTTGTGGCTTTCATTGCGCCCTGAACTACTGCATAGCCATACGCTCCTGAGTAGCTCTCGCCGTCTATATTGTATATTGTGAACTTGCCCTTTGCCTCAGGGTGAGCGGAATAAAACTCCTCTGCCGCCATAACAGCGTTGTTATATGTTGCCGAGCCTTTTGAGTTTATGGTAGTGTTTATAACATCAGTATAGCCCTCGCTGTAGAGCTTCTCAAAAGTTTCCTGATATTCAAAAGCTGTTATCTGCGATGTAACAGGTATGCCGTCAAAATCGTCAAGCATTTTGTAGAATTTCTCGTTGTCGAAATCTATCCTTGATGTGTAGCTGTCATCACCCATTGCCACCTTGAAATTCATTATCTGGATATCCAGCTTCTTTTCAAGCTCCTCAGTGATATCGCTCGCTGAGTCGGTAAGAAATTTTATTTTTGCCATAAATTCACCCTCCGTTTTTTTATTTATTTTATTCGTCCCATGTATATTGCGTCAGCTTGCCCTCTCTGCCAAGGTCGGGATAATTCCACTGTCTTAACACCTCATAGCAGGCTATCGCCACTGAGTTTGACAGATTAAGGCTTCTGAGCGTTTTCCTCATTGGTATCCTCACACAGCTTTGTGGATTTTCATAAAGCAGTTTCTCAGGCAGGCCCTTGTCCTCCCTGCCGAAAATTATATACACTTCCCTATCCTGCGGATAATCCACATCTGAGTGTACCATTCTGCCCTTTGTGGTAAAAAAGTAAAACTCACCACTGTTTTTGGAGAAAAAGTCGTCAAGGTCGTCATACTCATGTATCTCCAGCTTATCCCAGTAATCAAGACCTGCACGCTTTAGCTTTTTGTCGCTTATCTCAAAGCCGTAAGGCTTCACAAGATGCAGTGCCGCACCTGTCACTGCACAAGTCCTTGAAATATTGCCTGTGTTCTGCGGTATCTGCGGCTCTACAAGCACGATATTAAGTCTGTTCATCTTCGGTAACACTTCCTGATATCACAAATTCGTATAGTCCCTAAGCTCCTGATAGCTTGTGAGCCAAGGAAGCTGACCCTCCAGCATAAGACCGTCTGTCCATTGGGTCTGGTAGCTGTATGTAGTCTTGACAGTAAGCTCTGTGAACGCTGTGGCTCTGTTCATTGCGATAGGCAGGCTGTCACCCTTGAGAAGTCCTCCAATAAGGACACTTGTGAACATATCTCCCGTTCCTGAATAGTGTGCAGGAACATAATCATTCTTTATTTTCCAAAAGCTGTTATTTTCTTTATCATAGCCTACAGTTGACATTCCGCCGTCTGCAAGATTTACGCTTGTGATAACAACGATCTTTGCGCCCTGCTTTGAAAGCCTTACAAGCCATGATTTTATCTCAGAGCTGCGCATTGAAGCCGTAGGATATTCCTCACCAAGAAGTATAGCCGCCTCTGTGAGGTTAGGCGTGATTATATCCGCCACCTTTACAAGCTCGACCATACGGCTGCAAAGCTCCTTTGTGTAAGTCTTATATGCCTTTCCACCGTCACCCATAACAGGGTCTACGACCTTCAGGGCGTTAGGAAAAGCCTCGAAAAACTCAAGGCAGTGGTCTATCTGCTCGCTTGAAGCTAGAAACCCGCTGTACACACAGTCAAATTTCATATCCATTTTTTTATAGTGTTCCAATGCAGGCTTCATAAAGTCTGTAAGATCTCTCATAACAAACTCGCTGTAGCCCGTGTGTGCCGAAAGCACAGCCGTAGGCACAGGACACACCTGAATACCCATAGCGGAAAGCACAGGTATCACAACTGTTAGCGAACACCGGCCAAGACCTGATATATCCTGAATGGAAACAACCTTTTTACAACCCTGCATAATAAAAACCCTCTTAAAAAATACTCATAAGCATTATTATAACATATCCATCAGGATTTTTCAATAGCCCATGGCTTGCCGGCAATATTTTTTTTGTAGTGCTACAATAGATATTGGACAAAATTAAGAAAAAAGAAAAGAGAGATAGGCAAAAATCTGATAAAATAAAGTTACCACACAAATACAAATCAGAAAGGAAGCCTATCTCTCATGAATAGTATAACACAAGATATGAAGTTTCGTCAATCCTTAATGAATTACGCAAAGAAATATGGAGTGAGCCGAGCAAGCAGAAAATACAATAAATCACGTTCATATATATATTTCTGGCTGAAACGCTGGGACGGAAGTGTGGAGTCCCTTGCAGTTAAATCACGCCGACCGCATCATCATCCCAATGAGCATACCAAGGAAGAAATAGATCTTATCAAAAGGTATCACAAGCGGAACCCGACACTTGAGCTTCCCGAACTATGGCATCGTCTCAGAAAACAAGGGTATACACGCTGTCTTGAAAGTCTTTACAGGGTTATGAAAAAACTAGGAATGCTTCCGAAAAAGCCGAAGAAAGCGACGTATAAACCAAAGCCATACGAGCAGATGACATACCCCGGAGAACGTGTTCA
>NZ_JAOQJZ010000021.1:0-28522 GCF_025567495.1 Hominimerdicola aceti
TTGTGTGGTAACTTTATTTTATCAGATTTTTGCCTATCTCTCTTTTCTTTTTTCTTAATTTTGTCCAATATCTATTGTAGCACTACAATTAATTTTCTCAATACTTGACTATTGTTTATTGACTTACACCATTTATTGTGGTATGCTGTATGATACCCAATAAAATAAAAAAGGAGAACCTCATATGAGTACAAGCAATACTGACTGCGATAATCGGAAGTACGCCATATATGCCCGTAAATCGAAGTTTACAGCAAAAGGCGAAAGTATAAATCAGCAGATCGACCGCTGTAAACTTCATCTTAGCAGTATGAACGTTGCTGAGGAAGATATTATCATATTCGAGGACGAGGGCTATTCTGGCGGCAATACCGACAGACCTCAGTTTAAAGAGATGATGGATATGTGTGAGGATAACAAAATCCAATGCGTAATATGCTATAAGCTCGATAGAATAAGCCGATCTGTGTCAGATTTTACAAATACATTCAACAACTTAGAAAAGCACAATATTCGCTTTATCTCCGTCAGCGATGGTCTCAACGGAACTAACAGCCCTATGGATAAGGCAATGATACAGCTTGTAGCCGTGTTTGCCGAACTGGAGCGAAATATAATTGCTGAACGTATTATTGATAATATGACCGAGCTAGCACAGAAAGGTCGGTGGCTCGGCGGCACAACTCCAACGGGTTACAAAAGCGTTGAAACCTTCGGCAGTACTAATAAAGAGGGCAAAGTGCACTACGCCCGAAAACTCGAGATAGTACCCGAAGAAATGGAACTAATCAAGAGAATTTATAAGCTTTATCTCAAAACAGAATCCCTTACGGCTGTTCAGGCAACCCTACTTAATGATAACATCAAAACGAAAATGGGTAATGAGTACACACGTTTTGCAATAAAGGTTATTCTAAGTAATCCCGTATATGCTAAGGCTGATAACGCTGTCCTTAAATTTTTTGAGAATAAAGGCTCGACAATATACGCAGAAGACACCGAATTTGACGGAACTAAAGGAATGATGGTTTATAATAAAACCAAGCAAGAGAAGAATACCAGCCATAAAATTAAACCTTACAATGAATGGATCGTAGCTATTGGCGAACATGAAGGTGTTATAGGTGGAGCAGACTGGGTAAGTGTTCAAAATATTCTGGATAAAAATAAGGATAAGAACTACAATCGCCCACGCAGCCATTGTGCATTGCTTTCTGGATTACTCAGATGCAAATGCGGTTCTATAATGTACCCTCGTGTGGCAAAAACTTATAATGAACGAGGAGAAAGAAACTTTGCGTATGCGTGTAAGATGATGCTTAACTCAAATCGACAAAGATGCAATGTAAAACGCATAAACGGCAACTTCCTCGATGATCTTGTCTGGGAGCAAATCAAAGTTCTGACATCGGATAAATCTGAATTGGCAAAGCAGCTGAAAGAGGCACAGGGCAATTTTGAAAGCGATGAACAGCCTGTACTTAAAGAACTGGAGCAGATGAAAAAAAGGCTTAGCGACAATAAACAAAAACAAAAGAACCTTATAAATTTTATTGCCAATAACGGAAGTAAAATGTCGCCTGAAATGTCCGATGACGCTAATGAGCAATACCGAAAGCTTGAAAACAGCAACAAAGAGATCAGCTCAAAAATAATCAAGCTTGAAGAAGTTGTCGCACAAAGCGAGCAAGCATTTGCTAATTTCAAAGATCTTGCAACTCGCCTATCTGAATTTTCAGCAGCCTTAGATACCCAAACCACCTTTGAGGACAAACGTTACGCTGTGCGGCAAGTCATAGAACACGCTGAATGGGATGGCGAAAATGTAAAATTATTCTTTACTGGTAACCGAACAGTAGAACTTCAAGATATAAAGGACGAACTCGCAAACTATAAAAAAGCCCACAGAAAGTGGGCAAAGACAAGCTCTGATGAAAATGCGACATTAGGTGAGGATAGCGAACGAGATACTAATGCACTTTCGCTCCCAGAAAAAGTCTGCCAACGATATCCACTTTGACGAGCCTGTTGACTCCGATAAGGACGGCAATCAGCTTTGCCTTATCGACATAATCGCAGACGGAGAGGACGTTGCCGACAAAATAGAGCTTTCCATTCGCAGTGAACAGCTCTACCGCTATATCGAAAGCTCTCTTGATGAGCGTGAAAGACAGATAGTCACTTTGCGCTATGGCCTTTTCGGTCAGCCGCAGCTGCCGCAGCGAGAAGTCGCAAAACGCCTTGGTATCTCACGTTCCTATGTTTCAAGGATAGAAAAGAAAGCCTTGAAGCTTCTTAAAGACCGCTTCGATAAGCAGTGATAGGCGTTGACGCAGTAGGGGCGAACAGCGTTCGCCCGCTGATTATCATATCATGTCATTGTTTTAGCACTCATAAAACTAATATGCTAGCACTCACGTAATGAGAGTGCTAAAATTCAGCTAATGTTCACAATATCTTCACACAATAAACACATAGCAGGGGTATCATAAAGACAATGAAGAAAGGAAATGATACCAATGGAAGAGCAGAATAAATGATAAAAGCTTACAAGACAATTTAAGATATAACACATCAAGGAGGAATTTATATGTTTGGACTTACACCATTTGAAAGAAAGAGCTACGACCTGTTTAACGCATTCCATGATTTTGAGAATGATTTCTTTGGAGAAAATGCACTCCAGAGCTTCAAGACCGATATCAAGGACGAGGGCGACAAATATGTAATGGAAGCAGAGCTTCCGGGCTTTGATAAAGACGATATCAAGCTTGACATCTCAGGCAACGATCTTGTTCTTACCGCTGAGCATAAGGCAGAGACAGAGGATAAGAAAGACAAGTATATCCGCCGTGAGAGGACATACGGTTCTTATCAGAGAAGCTTTGACCTTACGGGCATTGATACCAACAATATCGCCGCAGAGTACAAGAATGGTATCCTGACCCTTGACCTGCCAAAGATGCAGGATGTAAAGCCTGAAACCAAAAGACTTGAGATAAAGTGATTTAAGTAAAGCCTAGGCTTTGAATGAGGCGATACCAATGGGTCACGATATGATTTGCAATAGGTTTTGCTAGAATAAAATATCCGTGAGAGCGAAATGCCCCCACGGATATTTTTTTGTTATCACGATTTTTTCTCACGGCTTTTGAGCCATATTTTTCGTATTAGTATGGCAAGTAAAATTCCTGCCACTGCACCGCTTGTGTCGATAAGAACATCACCCACCTGCCCTGCACGCCCCGGCACGAAAAGCTGATGTATCTCATCGCTTGAAGCGTAGATGCAAGAAAAAACTGCCGCAAAAAGCCCTCTGTATCCAAGCTTTTTCACCATAGCAAGATTTATGAACGCCAGTATTCCAAGCAAGGCGTATTCGCTGAAATGCGCAAGCTTTCTTATGATGAACGTGGCGGTGTCCTTGTATTCCGCCTGCGCTGTAGTGTCAAGGCTGTCATATACAGGGTTGACAAATTCTATCACTGTGTTAAACACCGCATTTGATTGCTTGTTTGACTCGTCAGCATTGTTTGCCGAGAACATGAATATCACCACGCACCACAGCACAAGTGCCGACCCTTTAAGTATTATCTTTATCCTGCCTTTTGAAGTTGCTTTCAATGTAGCCTTTCAGCTCCTCTTTTTTGTTTTCCACCTTTTCGTCTATAACACCATTCAACGCAAGCTCCAGCCCAATGCCGATATCCTTTCCGCCAAAGCCCATTTGTAAAAGATCTTTGCCGTTTATGTCAAGGTCGCAAATGTGGATACACTCGTTGTCCTCTTTTATCTCCATTGCAAGCTCTGCGATATGGTCAAGTTCTGCAAGCTTTTCCTGCCGTTTGTAGTCCGACTGGGCATATGTGTCAGCCCTGCGCACCTCCAGATAATCCATAACAAAGTCAAAGTCATGCTGAGCCATAAATCTCCGCACCGACTTTTTCGTGGCAGGTATCCTGTTGTCATGCTCCCATATAAGCTCATAAATATATTTCGCCGACGCGTTGTCTATCCTGAGCCTTTTTAATATCTTCTCCGCCATGTAAGCCCCCTGGAACTGGTGCTTTTTAAAGTGCGAAATGCCGTTCTCGTCAACAGTGTGCATTCTCGGCTTGCCAATATCGTGAAGAAGCATAGTAAGTCTCATCTGCCACTGTGGTCTGACGTTCTCAACGCTCAAACAAATGTGACCGTAAACATCAAGAAAATGGTGGGGATTGTTCTGCCTGAAATCAAAGCTTTCCCGAAGCTCAGGTATGAACACCGCTATGACCTCACGATAGTCAAGCAATATCTTCCTTACACCCTTTCCACAGAGAAGCTTTTTAAGCTCCGACGCAATGCGTTCGGCGGAAATGCTTTTTAAAAGCTCACGTTGTTCAAGTATAGCCTTTGAGGTCTTTTCCTCGATCTCAAACCCAAGGCATGAAGAAAATTTCAGCCCTCTTAATATCCTCAGAGCGTCCTCGTCAAAACGCTTTTCAGGTTCGCCAACGCATTTTATAATGCCCTTTTCAAGGTCGCCTTGTCCACCGTAAAGGTCAATAAGCCCCTCTTTTGGTGAGTATGCCATAGCGTTCACAGTAAAGTCACGACGTTTTAAGTCCTCCTCCAGCGAGCTTTCAAATGTCACCTGAGCAGGCTTTCTATGCCCTATATACTCTCCGTCACTGCGATAACAGGTTATCTCCACCGGCTCGCCCTCTATCAAAATAGTGAGAGTGCCATGCTTTAGCCCAGTTTCAATAGTGCGGAAATTTGCGAAAACTTCAAGCATTTTGTCAGGGGTGCAGTTTGTGCAGACATCGTAATCATGAGGCTTTTTGCCAAGCAGACTATCTCTTACACAGCCACCGACTATATAACCCTCGTAGCCGCACTCATTCAGCCTGTCAAGAGCCGTCCTGACAAACTGCGGAATAAAGATCTCCAATTTACTGCCTCCCTTTATAGTTTTGTGAATTATGTGCGACTTTCGGGTCATAATATTTACATGAATATCTCGAAAATAATTGACCCCAAAATCTCACGGAGAGCGTTCCTCGCCCTCACGGGTATAGTGAGCGCACTTATGCAATCTATCTTGAATTTGCCGTGGCTTGCGTTTTTTATCTTTGCGCCAATGGTGCATTGCCTGTCGGTCTGCCATGAAAAAAGGGCTTTCAGGCTTGATTTTCTGTGCTATTTTGTACCATATTATCTTTTTCAGCTCACTTTTATGCTCACTATATGGAAAATATGTCCTCTGCCGTCCTTTGTCTCTATACCTCTTGCCACTTTAGCGTGGTTAGGTCTGACCTTGTGGGAGTGCATTCTTATGTATCTTCCACTGAGCCTTTTCCTGCCCCTGCGACCGCATCTCAAACACCGTTTGTCTGAGATAGTTTTGCTCTGCCTGCTTTTGACAGCAGGGGAGTGGCTTCAAGAGAAAGTTCCGATTTTGGCGTTTCCTTGGTCTGCGGCATGGCTAGCTGTAACAAGTTCGCCACTGCTTTTGCAATCCGCCACGCTCATAAGCTGCCGCCTTACAAGCTTTATAATTTTCCTGCTCAACGGTCTGCATGGTGAGATATATACTAGCAAAAAGCGTTTTGCCTATACCGCCTTTGCACTGCTTTTGCAGGGGGCAAATTTAAGCTACGGACTTTATTCCATAAACCTCGACAAAAAGCTTGATAACATCTACCCTCAGATAGACGTTATCTGCGCACAGGATAGTCTGGAGGGCAGGGAAAAATCACACCGTAAAGCCCTTGATTCAGCACGCTCCTATCTTTCTATAATGGAAAGCTGTTGGCGGTGGGGTACTGATCTTGTTCTGCTTCCTGAAACTGCCGTGTCGAAAGACTATGACGAACAGCTAAAAGAATTTTCCCTTATATCAGACTTTGCCGCCACCCATGGGTGTACCCTTGTGACAGGCTCGTTCTATCTTGAAAACGGCAAGGATTACAACGCTCTTTTCGCCTATGATAAAAACGGCATTGCGTCTTCGCCCTACCTGAAACAAGTGCTTGTGCCTTTCGGTGAAAAGACACCTTTTGCAGGCATTTTCCACCTTGACACTATGAGCGAATGTGCAGACGAAAGACACACCAAGCCCCTCGCCTCCGACGGCATGACCATAGGCTCTGTTATCTGCATAGAGTCCATTTTTCCAAGCCTTGTGAGCCGACAGAAAGAGCAGGGCGCACAGATAATTTGCGTTTCCACCAACGATTCATGGTTTGGCAAAAGCTCCGCCCGTGAACAGCATTACCGCCACTGCATAATGCGAGCCGTTGAGAACAGAAGATATGTCCTCCGTGCAGGAAACTGCGGAATATCAGCGATAATATCTCCCACAGGCGAGCAACTGTCCGTAAAATCGGACAAATCAAAAGGTGCGGTGTGGGGAAAAGTTACCCTTATTGGCAGGTGACTTTGAGCAACACAATCTTATTAGGTGTATCAGACAACTCCGATATCCGACGGGCGAACAGTGTTCGCCCCTACCGCCCTTTGTCGGGTTTCAGGGTTTGTGCGATAAATTATAAGGCGAAACCTCGAGGAGCGGGACGTCGTATTTCTGTGAGCTTGCGAACAGAAATTGCGCCGCTCCCCTACAAGATCGTGCCAAAGCACAAATTCATATGTAGGGGCGAACATTGTTCGCCCGCATTTTTTTGCACAAACTACAGAAACCCTACCAAGCTCGTATTTTTACCACTCTATCTCGAAAAGTCTAGCCATATAAGGTCTGTCAAACTTAACGGAAACATTGCCTGTCGCCTTTGAAAACTCCACAGGGGTCTCGCTGAAATCAGGATAAATGCACTTCACTCTTGCGTCAACACCCTTGAGGAAGTCTATAGGCAAAACGCAGGTGTCGCTCTTGCCCTCTCTCCTCCATACGGCAAGATAAGCCTTGTTGCCGTTTCTCAGACCGAGAGATACCCAGTCGTCCGAAAATTTGGACAGACCCAAGCTCCAGAACGGCACGGCTTCCTTTATGTCCGCCCTTATCTTCTTGTAAACGCTGATAGCCTCTTTAACGAGTGCCTTGCGTTCAGGGTCGATGTTGCCAAGATGACCGCTCTGGTGGATACGCAGAAGCATTGCATTTATCATGTTGAAAACAACTTCTTCTCTGTCACCTGAGGTGATAGGATAAGCCCAGATAGCCGATTGCTCAGGGCAAAGGGCAGTAGGGGAGTTCGCCGCAATGGTGCAGTATTTTTTGTAATCGTCCTGATCTGATGTGGACTGAATGGAGTATCTTGACAGCATCGCATAGTCCATTCTGAGTCCGCCGCTGGAGCAGTTTTCAATAATAAGGTCAGGGTGACGAGCAAAAACACCGTCAAGCCATTCAAGATAAGCTTTCTCATGACCCCACAGACCCTCGCCAACGCTGTCGCAGTTCTGCTCAGTGCCTATGCCAGGCTCTATGTTGTAATCCATTTTTATATAGCCAATGCCGTATTCAGAAACGAGCCTGTCTATTACCTCGTCAGCGTGGGAACGGACTTTAGGGTTTCTGAAATCAAGCTGATAACGGCTTCTGTCATAGACTCTCTTGCCATGACGTGTGAAGAACCAACTGTCATCGCAAACGCTGTCCACAAGCGGACACTTTATTCCCATGACCTCTATTTCAAGCCAAAGTCCAGGTATCATACCCTTTTTGCGGATATAGTCGGCAACTTCCTTTACGCCGTTAGGAAAACGCTTTCTGCTCTCTTTCCATTCGCCGACCTCGTCCCACCAAAAGCCGTCAGCATACCAGCCTGCGTCAATGCAGAAATATTCACAGCCTGCCTCTGCCGCAGCGTCCACAAGGGGAAACTCCTTTTCAGCCGTAGGGTCGCCCCACAGACAGTTCATGTAGTCGTTGAATATTACCGCAAGCCTCTGATTGTCCTTGTTGCGGCGGCGTATCTTTCTGCGGTATTTCGTCAGCTCGCCCATAGCTTTGTCAAAGCTTCCTGTCACCGAGCCTACTGCACATTTCACGCTTTCTATGCTCTCGTTAGGTGCAAGGTTTTTATACCAGTGGGACTCTATCTCCGACGGACCAGAAAGCTGTAAGTAGAAGTGTCCTCCCACGTCCGAAAGCTCCCAGTGCCAAGAGCCGTTTTGCTCTATCTGCCAAAACAGCACCGAGCCTGCTTCTGTGTTTTCAAGCACACCCATTGGTATGTATTCCTTTGCCGACCAGTTTCCAACGTTTGTGCAGGCAAATACCTTTGATGAACGCTGTTCCGTAGGCTTTGCAGAGGACGCAAGCCCCACCTGTTCAAGAGTGTAGTCCTGCCACTGCAATTCACGCTGCCATGAGTTGTGGCATACCCATATCTTCATCTTGTCCTCAGGCTTTTTAAGCCCCTCTTTTTCTACGCCCGTCAGCGCAAAGGAGGACATATATTCAATGGTCTGTACCTCGCTGCCCTTGTTTGTAAGGGTAGTCCAACAGCGTACAACAGACGTGCCGGTGTAAAACTGATAGTGGGACACAGCTTCAAGACCTGTGCCCTCATCAAATGTCACAAGCTCAAGCTTTCTGCCATAATCATTGTTCACATCACGGAAGTCCTTGAACTTCATTCTCCAACCCGGAGCGGTCACAATATATTTGTTGCCGTGACGCTCGTCAGGGCGGTCGATACCGCTCGCCTGTATCTCTACAGGTCTGAAAGTTTTCAGCCCCATGTATGAAGCCGTCTTGGCTTCATCAAAAGGCAGGGCAGAGAAGTGCAGAAGCTTTGCCTCGTTCTCGTCTGTTATCTCAAATACTATATTAATGCCGTTTTCATATATCTCAATACGTTTCATATGGCGTATTTCCCTTCGTGATCTATTTATCTGTACATATTATCGTACACTTATATCATTTTCGCAAGCTCGTCAAGTATCCTGTGAGCAGCGTCCTCTTTCGTCATCATAGGCAGCTCCACAGCACCGCCCTCAGTGATAAGGGTGATAACATTAGTGTCCGTCTTGAAGCCTGCGCCAGCGGTCTTTAGTGAGTTTGCGCATATCATATCGCAGTTTTTGTTGGTGAGCTTTTTCTCAGAGTTCTTGATAACGTCCTGCGTTTCCATGGAAAAACCGCATATGACCTGACCGTCACGTTTGTGCTGACCTAGATAGCCAAGAATATCCTGCGTGCGTTTTAGCTCTATCTTCATGTCATCGTCAGACTTTTTTATCTTGTTGTCAGCCACCGCAACAGGCGTGTAGTCAGCCACAGCCGCCGCCTTTACGATAATATCCTGCTCAGGAGCAAGCTTTGTGACAGCTTCAAACATATCCGCCGCAGACTTTACGTTCACAACGTCCACGAACATAGGCGGCAAAACCTCCATGTGACCTGCCACCAACGTCACCTTTGCACCTCTTTGCATAGCCGCTTTAGCAAGTGCACAGCCCATTTTTCCGCTTGAATGATTAGTGATGTACCTCACAGGGTCGATAGCCTCCATGGTCGCGCCAGCCGTAACAAGCACCTTTTTGCCTGCAAGATCCTTCTCGAAAGCAAGCTCCCGAAGAATGTATTCAAACAACACCTCAGGCTCAGGCATTCTGCCGTCGCCGTCATCACCGTTTGCAAGCATACCTCTGTCAGGAGCGATCATCTCGTAGCCGAAACGCTCAAGCTTCTGGATATTGTCCTGCACAATAGGATTGTGATACATATTGTGGTTCATGGCAGGGGATATCATTTTCTTGCAAGGGCAAGCCATGACAGTGGTGGTGAGCATATCGTCAGCAATGCCGTATGCTATCTTCCCGATAACATTAGCGGAAGCAGGAGCGACCATAACAAGGTCAGCCTGCTTTGCAAGAGCAACGTGTTCCACACTGTATTGAAAATTTCTGTCAAAAGTATCTATAAGGCACTTGTTGCCTGTGAGAGATTCAAAAGTGATAAGGTTTATAAATTGGGTGGCATTCTGGGTCATGAGTACCTGAACATTGCAGCCCTGCTTTTTGAGCAGTCTTGCTAAAGTTGGGACCTTGTAAGCCGCAATACTGCCGCTGACGCCGAGAACGACCGTCTTACCTGAAAGAAGCATAGAGATGACCTCCTTAGTGGAAATATATAAGGCAACACCGCACAAAGCCCGCCTGACGGCTTTGCACACCATCTGCTTGCAGATTTTCCGTCATATCACACAAAAAATCTGACTACGCATCTGACGCACAATCTTTGTGCGGTATTGCCTTAAATATAGTATAACACAGATCATGTTGAAATGCAAGATTTCAAGTGATAAGTGAGCAAGGAAAATAACAGAAAACCGTTGCCCACAGATGCCCGTGAACAGCGGTCTAAACCATATGTCAATCCTTGTATTGCGAAGTTATCCCGAAGTATTCTTCAAGAGAAAGTCCGCTGTTGGTTATGTTTTGTGCTAAAGGCGTGCCTACATATCTTATATGCCAAGGCTCGTACTGATAACCGGTGTAAGCCTCCTTGCCCTTTGGATAACGAATTATAAAACCATATTTCGCACAGTTGTTGGCAAGCCACTTGGCTTCTCTTGTGCCGCCAAATGAGTCGCTGGCGTTGTTTACGTCTATTGCCATGCCTGTCTGATGGTCGCTGTAGCCGGGTCTTGCGGAGTATTTGTCTGCCGCAGCCTTGCCGTCACGGTTGCAGTACATATCATAAAGGTACTTCTGATCGTAATAAGAGCGGTAGCCTGAGCATACCCACAGGCTTATGCCGTCTTTATATGCAGCTGTCTGCATCTTTTTGAATGCCGCTGATGTTTCTTTGGTCAGACCCTTTGGGTCATAGCTTGCAGGGAGGGAATATGTTTTGTTCGCCAAAAGAACTCCGTCAACAAAGCTCATGCCGTTTATGACCTCGACAGTGTGGTCTGGGGTCTTGACGGTTATCTCCTCGGAATATGCTCCATAGTGATTTGAACCTTTATCGTCCGTCTTGCAGGCTCTTACCTTGAATCTGTATGTAGTCTTTGCGTAAAGTCCGTTTATTGCGCAGGAATTTACCGTAGATGAAGCTATGTTCTTCCACTTGCCGTTTGTGTATATAAACACCTTGTAGCTTGTGCAGCCTACAGACTTCCAGTTAAGGTCAAGGGTCGAAGCGGTGATGTCAGAAGCTTTTACTCCTGTTACCTTCCTTGGATTTGTGGCGGAATTGTAGTTTTCACAATAGTCGCTGTATATCTTAACTCCGTCTACTATCTTATATGCTCTTACCTTGAAATTCTCCCTTGTTGCCGCAGGCAGACCCTTGACAGTGTAGGTCGTGCCTTTCACGTCAGCTATCTCAGGATATTTACCCTTTGAACGCATTCCCACAGAATAGCCGTCCGCACCGCTCACAGCGTTCCAGCTAAGCTTTATAGAACTTGTGTTAGGGGTCTTAGATGTCAGACCAGTGACCTTGTTCACCATGACAGCCTGTGCCGTTATCTCCTGCGAATATTTGCCGTAGTGATTTGCACCCTTATCGTCACGCTTGCAGGCTCTTACTTTAAATTTATAGCTTCCTGCGTCAAGTCCTATGACAGTGTAGCTGTTTGTATCCGTCTGCGCTATCTGCTTCCACTTGCCGTTTTTCAGCATAAAGACACGATAGTTTGAACAGCCCACTTTTTTCCATGAAAGGCTGACAGAAGCATTGCCCGTCTGAGCTTTAAGACCGCTTATAGGGCGCGGATTTGTGGCGGAATTGTAGTTCACTGAATAGTCGCCATAGACCTTTTGACCATTCACTATCTTATAGGCTCTTACCTTGAAGTTCTCCCTCGTTGCCGCAGGCAGACCTGTAACAAGATATGTAGTGTCCGTAACGTCAGCTATCTCAGGATACTGACCCTTTGAACGCATTCCAACAGAATAGCCGTCCGCGCCATTCACGGCGTTCCAGCTAAGTCTTATGGAGCTTATATCAGGGGTTTTAGATGTCAGCCCTGTGACCTGAGGCAGACTTGTCTGCTCCACAGCTTCTGCCGCCTGCACAGGCATACTCACATTTAGCACGCTGTCAGGCACAGCACCTGCCGCACATATCATCATAGCGGCACAAGCCACTGCCGCTGCATTTTTTCTGTTTATTATCTTTTTCATTTTTCAGACCTCCTTTGATGAAATTCTTTTGCACTTTAAGTATAACACATTTTTACCAGTTTGTAAACACGCAATCCCGAATTATTTTTGTTCACATTTTGTTTTTTATGTTTACTTATACTCAGTTGCAAAACCTCTCTTTTGGTTGCTGAAAGAATATATAAAAAAACAAAGACCGCAGAAAAAATCTACGGTCTTTTGTGGCTGGGGTGGAAGGATTCGAACCTTCGGAATGACGGAGTCAGAGTCCGTTGCCTTACCACTTGGCGACACCCCAATGTTTGTTCGATTTAGCTTGTTTTTGGTTGGGATAGATGGATTCGAACCATCGGAATGACGGAGTCAAAGTCCGCTGCCTTACCTCTTGGCTATATCCCATCGTCATGTCCCTCACTCAAACAGCTTAATCATTATAGCACACCATTTCGGGAAATGCAATACCTTTTCATGTTTGTTTACAAAGCATTTACAGCGTATTAACATATATGGGCAAAACGACGTAAAACCGTACGATTTTGTAGAAAAACTATTGAAAATGGTCAAAATATGTGATAAAATGGCCATAAGAGCGTGGCTCGGAACAAAAAACGAAAGGTCGTAACCGTTATGGAAGAGAAGAAAAAAGGATTTATCAAGAAGTTTGTAAATGAGTTCAAGGCGTTTGCTCTCAAAGGAAACGTCATGGACTTGGCAGTGGGCGTTATCATAGGCGCTGCGTTTCAGGGTATCGTGACGTCATTTACTGAGAATTTTATCAACCCGATAATAGGCTGTATAGGCGGTGCTGACGTAGAGGGCAAGATACATTTGCTTGGAAATCAGTACATAAACTACGGCGCATTTCTGACGGCAGTGATAAACTTCATAATCATGGCGTTCGTTATTTTTGTAATAATGAAGATCATAAACAAGCTTGCGTCACTTGGCAAGCATGAAGAGCCTGAAAAGCCTGCAGAGCCACCGGTGGACATAGTGCTTCTTACAGAGATCAGGGATCTTCTCAAGGCACAGCAGGGGGCTGAGGCGAGCAAAGAGGAAGAAAAGGCAGAAGAATAAGATCTGAAACGGTACACTTTTTTAGTTAAGGGACAGCTCCCATGTGGGGCTGTCTTTTTTTGTTGGTTATCTTTTTGACGGTATTCGCTCAAATTCAGGTAGGGGCAAACACTTTTCTTCTGTAAAAACTCCACAATTATTGCTTCTTCACTTTGTCACTTATTCTGTTTTAAATCTCTTTACTTTTTTGTCATCATATGATAAAATAATAACATATATGTTTGTGAATACTTTTAAGCTTTTAAGTTTTCTAGCTTTCAAGCTTTTAATTATGAAAGGAAGTTTTTGTATGCCTATAACCGAGATACTGGAGCGTAACGCACGAGAGTTCGGAAATGATGTTGCTCTGGTAGAGGTCAATCCTGAGATCAGAGAAACCAGACGTGTGACTTGGAAGGAATATGAGCTTATCGAGCCTAACCCGGTCTGTCATTATCGCCGTGAGATAACCTGGAGCGTTTTCAACGAAAAGGCTAACCGCTTTGCCAATCTGCTTTTATCCCGTGGGGTAAAAAAGGGTGACAAGGTGGGTATCCTGCTTATGAACTGTCTTGAATGGCTGCCTATTTATTTTGGTATCCTCAAGACGGGTGCGCTTGCAGTGCCGTTTAATTTCAGATACACTCCAGAGGAGATAAAATACTGTCTTGACCTTGCCGAGGTGGATATTCTTGTATTTGGCCCTGAATTTATCGGCAGAGTTGAGGAGATAGCTGATGAGATAAGCAAGAACAGACTTCTTTTCTATGTTGGCGAGAACTGTCCGTCATTTGCGGAGCATTATGACAGGCTCACTGCAAATTGTGCAAGCACTACTCCGTACATAGAGCTTACTGACGAAGATGATGCGGCTATCTACTTCTCGTCAGGCACAACTGGCTTCCCGAAGGCTATCCTGCACAATCACGAGAGCCTTATGCACGCCGCAAGAGTTGAGCAGAATCATCACGGTCAGACAAAGGAGGACGTTTTCCTTTGTATCCCTCCGCTTTATCATACAGGTGCGAAGATGCACTGGTTCGGAAGCCTTATCTCAGGGGGCAAGGCGGTGCTTCTCAAGGGCGTGAAGCCTGAATTTATACTTGATACTGTATCGAGGGAAAAGTGTACTATCGTATGGCTTCTTGTGCCTTGGGCACAGGATATCCTTGACGCTATCGACAGCGGCGAGGTGACACTTTCAAAGTATGAGCTTTCACAGTGGAGGCTTATGCACATAGGCGCACAGCCTGTTCCGCCGTCACTTATTGCACGCTGGAAAAAGGTTTTCCCTAACCACAAATATGACACTAACTATGGTCTTAGCGAATCTATAGGTCCCGGCTGTGTACACCTTGGTGTGGATAACATTGACAAGGTAGGCGCAATAGGCAAGGCAGGCTTTGGCTGGAAGGTCAAGATAGTTGATGATAAGGGCAACACTGTAAAGCGTGGCGAAGTGGGCGAGCTTTGCGTAAAAGGTCCTGGAGTTATGACCTGCTACTACAGAGATCCAAAGGCGACGGCTGAAACTCTCAAAGACGGCTGGCTTTTCACTGGCGACATGGCTCAGGAGGACGAGGACGGATTTATTTACCTCGTTGACCGCAAAAAGGACGTTATTATAAGTGGTGGAGAAAATCTTTACCCTGTACAGATAGAAGACTTTTTGAGAAGTCACGACGCTATCAGGGACGTGGCAGTAATTGGATTGCCTGACCAGCGTTTGGGCGAGATAGCGGCGGCAATAATCGAACTAAAGCCAGACCACCCATGCACAGAGGAAGAGATAATGGCGTTCTGCCAGAAGCTTCCGAGATACAAGCGTCCGCACAAGATAATTTTTGCAGACATACCGAGAAACCCGACGGGCAAGATAGAGAAGCCGAAGCTCAGGAAGATATACTGCGGCGAGAGCCTTGTGGCAAAGCAGAATCACGGATAAAAAAAGTAAAGAGGGGTAACGAAAATGGGACGAGAAGTAGTATTTGCCAACATACGAAAAAGAATGATAGCAATGATAGTTGGCGGTGTGATACTCACGCTAATGGGTGGATTTATCTCATTTGCGGCGGTAGTAGCCGGTGAATACGGCGTATTGATACTTGGACTTTTTGCGCTTACGCCTGGTGTTATATTTCTTATATTTGGTACGTCACGGAGGACGCACCCTGAAAAGAGTGGCATATTCAAAGCCAATCCCGATCTTTTACAGCAGGCTGACGAGCTTTACGCCAACATACAATATCAGGACGATTATATTATCGTATCCGACAGGGTGCTTGCCAACAAGAAAGTGCCATTTCAGATGTGTTGGCGAGAGGAAGCCTACGGCATTTACCAGCACACCGCGAGTATGAATTTCATCAGCTACACCAACGAGATAATCGTCTGCACGAAGCACAAGAAGAATGTACTGCGTTTTAACGTATATGCCAAGGGCAAGGACACCGCCATGGGGCTTATGCAATTGCTTTCCCAATGTTGTCCCAACGCAATGGTAGGCTACACTCCTGAAACGCTTGCATATGTTAAGGATATGCAGAGGCGTGCTCAGCAATAGATAATGGACAAGCTCTTTGTGCTTAAATTTGCACAAAGGGCTTGACTTTTTTTGTGATTACTTGTATAATAGTATAGTTGACACAAGGAGATGTACCCAAGTGGCTGAAGGGTCCGCACTCGAAATGCGGTAGTACGGCAAAACCGTAGCGAGAGTTCAAATCTCTCCATCTCCGCCAAACGAACAAAAACCACCGTAAATACGGTGGTTTTCTTTTGTATACACGATTTTTACACGATTGTGTTCAATATCTTCACCGCACGTTCTTCCTCTCGTGGGTAGAGGTGCGAGTAGGTGTTCCATGTCATTGATATGTTGGAATGTCCAAGACGTCTTGCTATCTCCTGAATGTTTATGCCCTCATTGGCGAGCAGGGAAGCGTGGCTGTGACGGAAGTCATGAATACGGATACGTTTGACACCTGCCAAGTCTGCAAACTTCTTGTTGGTCTTTTCAAGGGACGTGTCACGAATAGGACGCTCACCGCCGCAGATATACATATTATCATTGAACTTCGGTACAGCTTTCTTACAGCGTTCGTAATGTTCTGACAGCACTGCTCTTAATGGCTCTGGTATCTGTATCGTCCGTATGCTTGGCTTGTTCTTTGGTGGCGTGATACGATCACCGCCTTTGAGCTTCTGAGCAATGCTCTTGGTGATGGATATGTAGCCGTCTTTTATATCCGTCCATTGCAGAGCGTATATCTCGCCTTTTCGCATACCCATGTAAAATGCTATGTTGAAAAATACATAGTAGTTCCATTCGTACATTGAGCCGCCGTCCTCTGCTTCCTGAGCATAATTCGTAGCTGCCGATATGTATTTCTTGAACTCGTCAGGCGTGTAGAAAAGCATTTCTTTCTTGGCTTCAAGGGGCGCTTTGAAGTTGCCTGCGGTGATAACAGGATTTTTCGGAATGTATTCCATTTTCACAGCATAGTTCATCATTGCACGAAATTCGCCGTAAATGTTCTTTCGTGTGACGATAGCCAATCCCTGCTCTGACAGCTCCTGCTTCCATTTCTGCACCATTGGTACGTTCAGATTATCTATCCTCACGCTTTCAAAGGTGGGCAGGACGTTCTTTCTCAGTATTCTTAGGGACTTGTCCAGTGATGTTTCACGGACCTCTGAACGCTTGGCTGTGATGTACTCCGTGAATAGCTGTCCGATAGTCATTTTTGAAGCTATCTCTTTAGCATTGAGCTTTTGTGTAAGCTGGATTTCAAGCTGCTTAGCCGTCTCTGCACCGAACGCCACACGGTCTATCTGATGAGGCTTTCCGAAACTGTCCGTATAATTGACACGCACACGATATTTTTGCAGACCGTCTTTTCTGATGTTCTTTCCGTTCTTGTCTGTCATTTTGTAGATCGGCATAAATATTCCTCCTATTCTTGACACTTCCTCGAAAGTGTGCTACAATAAAAGGGCAGAATTCGCCCTTTCGTGGTTGAAGTGGGTGTGAATTTTAATCGAGCTGATACTGTCAATATCAGTTCACCTGTCCTCTGAGTGCTGTCAACGCTCGGAGGACTTTTTTGTTATGTAGTTGCTTCGCTGTATATGATAGGTAAAAAGTCTGTTTCGTTTATTATCTTGACTTTCTTGCCTGCTTCTTGAAGCTCTCTTGCTTTGAGTACCTCAGAGCCGTAATTGCCGTATGACCAATCAGGACTGCCGTAAGCTCCTACTACAAGATAGTCAGTCTTGCCACTTACGGACGTTCGGATAGTTGCACCCATTGCTTCATATATCGGCGTTATCTCACTTGTATCTCCGAGCTGACACTCGCCTGTGAAAACAAGCACCTTGCCGTCAAGGTTTATAAGTTCCTCTGATGAAACGTCCTTGTCAAACTCAGGCTTGCAAATATCATTGAAAACCTCAAGCATTTCATCAAGCTCGTGCTGTTCAAGTATGCCGTCTTCCAAAGCATTTTCTATTATTCTTTTCAGTTTATCGAAAGGATAAATATTGCAGAATTCCTCGTTGCAATCAAGCCAATCTTTCAGCTCCATAACTTCTTCGTCAGTAAGGATATTGTCGTCAGTAATATCCAACAGCATTTCCTGTAGTTCTCGTATGGCTTTGGTCTTTGCTGAGTAGCGAACGTTATAGCTATTCTTTTTCAACGTGAATTTTGCGTGATTATGTATCTTTGGCGTCGCTTTCTCGCTCAGCTTTTCAAATATCTGCTGAGTTGCCAACACATCAGACAATGCACGGTGGGCAGAGTCATTGGTGACATTAAGTTTCCTGCATAGCGTACTCAGCTTGTGATTTTCAAGTTTTGGAAACACCTGTTGAGAAAGCTCCAACGTATCGCATACTTTATTTTTATAAGGTAGATTAAAACGCTGACAAGCTGCCGAAATAAACTGACTGTCAAAATCAATATTATGTCCTACAAGTATATCGTTCCCGATAAATTTCAAGAACTTTGGAAGCACAATATTTATACTTGGAGCGTCCGACACCATTTCATTTGTTATCCCTGTGAGATCTTCAACTTCCTCTGGTATTCTTTTCTTCGGCTTAACAAGCTGCTCAAATGTGTCAACTATCTCAGAGCCTTCAACAAGCACCGCTCCAAATTCTGTGATAAAGTCATACTGTGGGTTTAGCCCTGTTGTTTCAAGGTCGATGACAACATATCTGTTTGGAGTGTTAGCAATTTTCCGCTTATGCTCCGCTCTTGAATGGACTTCTCTTGCAGGAACATCTTCGCCTTCCGAAAAATTTTCAGATGTATCTATACTTATGGTATTTCTTTTTGTGTCCGTCTGTTTTTGAACTTCCTGCCATGTTATCTCTTTATTGCGTTCTTTCTTATTATGATAGTACCTTGCAACGCAGATAATAGCAATAACGGCGGCTATTATCACAAATGGCACGTTGTCGCCTCCTTTTTATATTCACATTGTCTCGACTTCTTCAAGCGCATCAAAGCTGAAAAAGTCACCTCTGACTATATGCTCCATTTCGTGAGCTATAGTCTTTTTTTGTTCCTCATAGGATAGCCTAGAGTTTATGTATATATTATAAAATCCGTCAGAATCCATTGCTGTCACTCCCTTTACCGATATAGGCAAAGGAACGTATCTAATGCAATAATCCAATCTATTCACTATCCTTTTGCATACGCTTTAAAATCTCAACTGTAGCTTCTATATCCTCTTTGGTGACGTTCTTTGACACACTAAAGAGGATCTTCATTTCTGGTCGTGTTCTCAGCTCATCTATTATATCTCTTGTTTCGTCATCAAGATAGATAGGCTCGTTATGCGCTTCGACCTTGATATTATCTTCACCGTTCAACAAATAATCAACAGAAACTCCGAAATATTCAGCTATCTTTGATAGTGTATCTGTAGATAACTTCTTTTTTCTGCCTGCTTTTAAATCGGTTAAAGAGCCTCTGCTTGCACCTGTTTCTTTGCACATTACTGTTACATTTATATTTCTCTTTTTGCACAAGCTTTCAATTCTATTGTACAATTCTGACATAGTTACACCTCATAATTTGTGTAATATAACAAAATTACGCAAAAGAGTAATTTCTACTTGACAATTACGCAAAAGTGTAATATAATACAGTCAAGGCAATACGCAAGAGCGTAATATTTGTATCTGGTAAATATATTATATTACATTTAAACGTAACTGTCAATATGTAAAACACGTATTAGTGTGAATATTATGCAAAGGTGGTGTTAATTATTAGTGAACGTAAAAGACCGCTGACTGAGTACGGCGTGGAAGTCAAGGTACGTCTTGTTAAACTCAACAAGACACAGAAGTGGCTCATTGAGGAAGTCAAGAAGCTTCTTCCTGAAACTTATCTCGACACATCAAACCTGTATAAGATAATGACGGGTGAGATAAAGTCAAACAAGATTGAAGCGGCTATCAATGAAGTCCTTGACATTAATTATACTCAGAACTCTGAAAATGTCAACAGCTAACAGTCCGATTGAACGGACAGAAAATGAGGGGTGAGAAAGTGGAACAGAAAATTACTGCTATTCCAAGAGGGTGTGACAGTGCTAGGGTTGAACAGGTGATCGTAACAAGAGCCTTGAAAGGTGCAGGAACAGAAAATGACCCCTGTAGAGAGGTCATTCAGTATTGGACTCTTGACGGAGAGCTGATTGTAACAAGGTCACAATATGAGGAGGGCAAACGTTGAATTTGAAAAAGATAGCGTACTATCTCGGTATTGCGTTGTGTCTAGCAAGTCCGCTTGTATTCGGTATATGTATGCTAATAGGGCTTGACAACACAGTTCCGTTGTCGCTTATGATAACTAGCAATGCTTGCAGGATATGTTCGCTGGAAGCAGAAATGACAGAAAACACAATGAGGAGTGACAAAGCAATGAAACTGTACAAGGTAACGACGATAGACCAGTATCATTATAAAAGGGTGTTCACAGTAGCAGCAAAGAGTCAGTACGAGGCTCTGACAAAGGCAAGTGTTATTTGTCCCCATGAGAATGTTTTGACTATCGAGGAGGTGGACTAAATGAGGTCACCTGACATTGAAATGGCAGTGCGGCTGTACTATGAAAAGCCCGAAATAACCAATTCGGATATCAAGGAGCTGTTCGGCACAGGTGAAACGCAGACTATCAAGATCAAGAAAGCTGTTAAGGAAGAAATGGTAAAGCGTGGTGTGAAGTCATGGTTGCCACACTCGGTCAATACCGAGATAGCCTACGAGGTGTGGGGTATTGATATCGACAACTTCGAGAAAAGGCTTAAAAAGCTCCGCACACTTTACGGAAAGGACGTGAGAAAATGATAGCCGTACTAGAGATAATCAGATGTGCCGCAGCGGTAGCACTCTTGGTGGTGCTTGCAATGTATGTAGCGTACAGGTGGTATGTAAGCGTAAAAGAAAATGCCTACGAGGAAGCAGAGGAGAGCATTAAGCGTGCGGTGAGAGAAGCAGGCAGACCCATAGTCAAGATCGAAGTTGAAATGAAAGGAAAGTGGTAAAATGGCGTTGATACTGCTGATAACAATAGCCGTGCTTGCAGGGATAGATGTAGTGATGTATCTTGTGTTGAGCGTGGTGGATAGGCACTGGGAGAAACGTTTTGAAAACGAGGAGGATAATGATGATAACGAAAGAGGAGTTTGAAAAGGCGGTGGAGGTTTGCAATAGCGAATTCAAAACTTGTGAAGACTGTCCGCTTAGACACAAGGCCTTTTTGTGTGGTGTATATCTAACCAAATACATAAAAAATGAGCTTGCATCTGCGGCAACAGGCACAAGCTCGGAGGTATCAAAAGATACCGATAACATACATATTGATGATAGCACATTGCTTGATATTTGTCAAGAGGAGCTAGAGGCAATAACTGAAATAGCCCTTAATGACTACCCAAACGGGTATCTGACGGGATATATCGTAGCTTTAAAAAATAACACCAAGAGGCTGAGAGGTGAGCATAGTGACTAACTACTCTTGCCTTGACTGCAAACACTTAAAAGGCTGTTTGGAGAGTAGCAGACGTTACCCCTGCAGAGATTTTAAGCTGGCAGAGCCAGCGATACTAGAGAGGAGAGGGCGAAAACATGACAGTAAAAGAAAGGCTTGACGCTATGGTTGACATGGCGGTCATGGAGCTAAAAATGAAAGAAACGCAAGAATGTGGGACTGTTACCGAAGGCGTTTACCCTATGATGATAGGCGACGTGTGGACGTTTGACGGAGCAATATCGGGTGTTCAGATATTTCCACCTGACATTCATGCTGTAGCGAAAGAGGTCGGTGCTGAGGTGTTTGAAAACGGAACCGAATCGTATTTCATGTACAAAAATATCGCATTTTTCAAATACAAAAGGGGCGGTTTAAATGCGTTACACGGCTAATGATTGTGTCGGCTGCCCTGATGGGTGCAGATGTTGTGGCAGAGACCGCAATTACACTGTGGTCGAATGCGACAAATGTAGGGACGAACTGGACCTTGCGAACGAAAATGTTTTCTGCTATGAAGGCAAGGACTACTGCAAGGACTGTTTCCGTGAGATTCTGATTGAAGAAATCAACCAGAATGACGATATTTCAATCTATGACCTTGCCGAACTGGCAGGAGTTGAATATAAAGAGGAGGACTATGACAAATGAAAAAGCAAATGTCTGCGGAAGATTACCGCAATGACGGAGCGTTCAGCCGTTCACAACTTTTCAAACTGTCAAAGTCGCCTGCGCATTTCAAGTACGCCCTTGAAAATCCCGAAGTAGAGACCCCTGCGCTTGCTTTCGGCACAGCCTTTCACGCTTATGTTCTTGAAAAGGACAAATTCGACAGCGAGTACATAGTCGCTCCGAAGCTTGACAGGCGTACCAAAGAGGGCAAGGCACTTGCGGCTCAGATAGAGGCGAGCGGTAAGATACCCATAAGCGAGGACACTTTTGCACAGATACAGGCAATGACCGAAAGTGTGATGTCAAACAAGTATGCTGCCGCTTTGCTAAACGGCGGCGAACATGAAAAATCATACTTCTGGACGGACAAGCTCACGGGGCTTAAACTCAAATGCCGCCCCGATTGCCGAACAGACCTTAAGTCAACGTCTGTCATAGTAGACCTTAAAACTACTGAAAATGCCGATACAGACAGTTTTATGCACAGTTGTATTAAATATGGCTATGACTTGCAGGCGGCGATGTACACGCAGGGTGTGTCAGAAATTGAGGGCAAGCCTCATAGATTTGTTTTTATCGCTGTTGAAAAGTCACCACCTTATGCCTGCAACGTCCTTGAAGCTGACGATTTTATCATACAGAAAGGCACAAAAGACCTTAACGACTATCTTTACACTCTCAAGGAGTGTCTTAAAACAGGTAATTGGTACAGCTACAACGGCAAAAACGGTGACTTGAACGTCATAAGCCTGCCGGGTTGGCTGGCTAGAGAATACGAATAGGAGGACAAAACAATGGACGAAATAACAAATGCAGTAACAGTAACACCGGAAGTACCGCAGAACAGCACTATGCCCCTTGACAACATCAATCAGGGTACAGTCGCTATCGAAGCAAGCAGAGCCATTGCAGAAGCCCAGGGCAAGCTTGTTATCGCAAAGAGATTCCCACGCAACGAGATACAGGCTTTTGCAAACATGAAAAAAGCTTGTCAGCGTACAGGGCTTGCAAACAAGGCATTTTACAGCTATCCGAGAGGCAACGAAACAGTTTCAGGACCAACTATCAGGCTTGCGGAGGAACTTGCAAGGTGCTGGGGAAATATTGACTTCGGCATCAAGGAGCTTTCTCAGGACAACGGCAAATCAGAAATGCAGGCGTATGCTTGGGACTTGGAGACGAACACAATGTCGGTGCAGAATTTCACGAACCCACACGCAAAGGAAGTCAAGGGCAAAATAAAGACCCTCACAAGCCTGCGTGATATCTATGAGAATAACGCCAATATGGCAGGGCGCAGGCTCAGAGCAAGAATACTTGCGGTACTTCCTGCGGACTTTGTGGAAGAGGCGGTGGCAGAATGCAGAAAGACTCTTGCCGGCAAGAATAATATTCCTCTTACGGACCGTGTAAGGAAAATGGTGGTGGAGTTCGAGAAGCTGGGTGTGACGCAGGAAATGATAGAGAAACGTCTTGATAGAGGTCTTGACACCATGACAGCCGAAGATCTTACAGACTATATCGGCATCTTCAATTCACTGAAAGACAAGAACACAAAGGTGTCTGAGTGGTTTGAGTATGAGAAGATATCTACAGATATCTCAGCAGAAATTGACCAGCTCCAGACCGAGAAAGAACAGGTGCTTTAATGCGGGCAAGATTACCTGACGGTTCTGTTATCATCAGTGGCTTTCTTGCAAAGGACGCAGAATACAAACAGGTGGGCGGCAACAACTCGTCGCTCACCAAGTTTGCAGTAAAAGTGGGCGAACGTCAGCCAAAGGTGCAAGGCGAGCGTGGTGAAGCCGTATGGGTGAACTGCCAGTGCTGGCACTCTGTAGCAAGAGCCACAAAGGCGCTGAAAAAATTTGACGTTGTGTTTTGTGTGGGCAAGGTGGAGAAAAAGCCATATACCAGCAAAGACGGCGAAGAAAAAGTTGACGTACATCTTGTGTGCGAAGCCGTTTTTGTACAGCCTACTGCTGAAGCAGCACCCCCGCAAGAACTAGGCGGTGACCTTTCCGACTTTGAGGAGGTGTTGAATGATGAGGGAACGCCATTCTGATGATATCATTGACGTTGATGCGAATGAGGAAAAGCATTTTGATATCGACATGAGTGATGCAGAAGCGGTGAAAACCGCCGTTGCTGTAAAGTATACAAAAGACGATTTTCTCTACACAGAGAAGCCATACGAAGCGATATACGATTACAAAAACGACCCTTTCATGCACAATCTGAAAATTGAGCAAATGGCTCAACAGGCGGCAGAGGTGGGCGTAAAAACGTTCAAAGGGCTGTATAAAAACTATGTCAAAATGCGAGAAATGCAGCGTGGGGCGAATGTTATTATCAATAACCCCACTGCGTTCTCAGGTCCGTATATGCAGCTTGACGCAGGCAAGTATAACGTTGATGACGGCGGTGTGTATCTTATTGACGAAAGCGGCAACTATCACGTTATCTGCCACCACCCGATCATACCCTTTGAGTGTTTGCAGAACATTGACACAGGCGAGGAAAAGCTCAACATAGCTTACCGCACTCGTGGAGAGTGGCAGGAAAAAGTCGTTTCAAAGGAGATACTATATAACAGCCGAAACATTTCACAGCTAGTTAAATGCGGTGTTGATGTGTCTTCTGAAACTGCCAAAGAGCTTGTTTCATATTTCCAGGAGATAGAGAGCCTTAACCGCAATTCTCTGCCGCTGAAAAGATCAGTGGGCAGGCTTGGCTACATAAACGGCGCAGGCTTTTCGCCATACGTCGAGGGGCTGACCTTTGACGGTGAGCAGAATTATTCCACCATTTTTAGTGCTATAAAAAGTCATGGCAGTTATGAGAAATGGAAAAAAGTCGCTATAGATTGCCGCAAGAAAAGCGTGATCGCAAAGATATTTCTTGCGGCGAGCTTCGCAAGTGCGCTTATTCAGCCACTTGGCGGTCTGCCGTTCTTCGTTCACCTATGGGGCGTTGATTCAGGCACAGGCAAGACAGTTGCTTTAATGCTTGCGGCTTCTGTTTGGGGAACCCCTGAAATGGGTGAATACATTCAGACGTTCAACAGCACAGTTGTCGGTCACGAGCGAACAGCAGCGTTTCTCAACAGCCTGCCGTTTCTCATTGACGAACTCCAGCTGAGCAAAGATAGTCACGGCAGAAGCCGATTTGACGTTTATCAGCTTGCTCAGGGTGTTGGACGTTCTAGGGGCACAAAAACAGGCGGAATAGAGCGTACACCGACATGGCGAAACACTATCCTTACCACAGGCGAAAGCCCTATAGTGGGCGGTTCAGCAGGCGCAGGAGCGGTAAACAGAGTTATCGACATTGAATGCACGGCAAACAACATCGTGATAGCAGACGGCATGGCTGTATCAGCGGTGATAAAACAAAACTATGGCTTTGCAGGGCGAGAATTTGTTGCAAAACTGTCCTCTCAAAAAGCCTTGACAATGACACAAGAGGTCTATAACGATTATTTCACCAAGCTCTGCAAGTCGGATACAACAGAAAAGCAGGCAATGGCAGCGGCAATGATACTGACTGCTGATATGATTGCAGAAGCGTCCGTGTTCAAAACGAATGAGCCACTAACAATTGACGATATCTCACCGTATTTGCAGACCAAAAAATCGGTATCAGCAGGTGAACGAGGCTATCAGTATATGTGCGATTGGGTGGCGTCCAACAGTAAACGCTTTGCGACAGGCGAAGACAATAACGGCGAAGTGTTTGGACTTATCCAGGGCGATTTTGCGTATATCATACGTTCAAAATTCGACGAAGCGGCTTCAAAACAGGGCTTCGACACAAGGGCGTTGCTTAGTTGGCTGAAATCTAACGGCAAGATACTTGTGAGAGGGCGCAACAATACTCGTGGCAAGCGCATCGGTGGCGTGAACGTTGAGTGTGTTGTGCTGAGATTGCCAGATGAAACACCGGACTATTACACCGAAGAAGAAATGCGTGGGACGGATATATCGGATTTCGGCATTTTGTGAAACATAAGTCCCACGAGGAAAACAGCGTAAATGCGTGGTTTTCTGCATAGTGTGGGACTGTGGGACATTTTCCCCCTATATATACCTGTTTTAAATAGGTGATATAGAATCACGGCTTTGTTCACACATCGTTAAAATATATGTGTGTTTTCCTATATAGGAAAATGTGCGAATTTGTCCCACAGTCCCACAACGCCCCGAAAAGTGCGTAAATACGCATAGTTTTCGTGTGGGACGTTTGTCCCACACTGTCCCCCACGTCCCACATAAGGAGGTAAAAAACATCAAATGAATGCAAGAATAAAACTCCGTGACTATCAGCAGGAGTGTATAGATAAGATAACGCAGGCAGGGCATGGAAAACATCTTGTACAAATGGCGACAGGTCTTGGTAAGACAGTGACCTTTGCAAATATACCACGTCATGGACGTATGCTTATTCTGTCGCACAGAGAGGAACTTGTAAATCAGCCTCTGAAATACTTTGACTGCACAAAAGGTGTTGAAATGTCAAAATACCATACTGACGGCAGTGAAGAGGTGGTTTCTGCAAGTATCCAGACCATGACACATAGGCTTGACAGGTTTTCACCTGATGATTTTGATATCATCATAGTAGACGAAGCACACCATGCAGCGGCTCAGAGTTACAAGACGGTCATAGATCACTTCACACCACGTCTTCTGCTGGGCTTCACGGCAACACCTAACAGGGCTGACAAATGCAGACTGAATGATGTGTTTGATGATATCATATTTCAACGTGACCTGCGTTGGGGCATTGAACATGGTTATCTGTGCGATATCCTCTGCAAACGTGCTGACATAGGCTATGACCTTTCAGCAGTACATACACGGCTTGGCGACTACGCTCCGGGCGAGCTAGCAGAAGCAATGGACGGCACTGCGGACGCTATAGCACAAGCGTATAGAGAACACGCCAAAGGTGCAACGCTTATCTTTGCGGTATCGGTAGAACAATGCTACGAGATAGCAAAACGCATCGAGGGGGCTGAGGTAGTCACAGGTCAGACTAAGGACAGGGCTGATATAATACGCCGTTTTACTCAGCGTGAGATACCTTGTCTTGTGAATTGCATGGTGTTCACTGAGGGTACTGACATTCCCCTTGTGGAAACTGTTATCATAGCAAGACCCACACAGTCTGACGCACTGTATACGCAAATGGTAGGCAGAGGGCTAAGACTGCACCCCGACAAAGACAAGCTCACACTCATCGACTGCGTAGGAGTAACAGGCAAGGCAAGCCTGAGAACAGCTCCAAGTTTGCTCGGTATTGACATTTCTGAGCTGCCAAAGAAGAGTCAGGACAAAATGGAGGGAATGCTATTTGAGCTTTCTGAAAAGGCTACTATGATGTCGGACTGTCCTGAAAGCTGGATAAAGAATGTTCGTATCGTTGACTTGTGGGCGCAGGAGCAGAAGTATAATACCCATGACGTGAATTGGTTTAAGCTGCCGAATGGCGATATGAAATGCAGTCTTGGTAAGGGAAAAACGCTGAGGATATCAGCACCTGACGCTCTGGGCATGGCAATATGGCAGGGACAGAAAATGCCTATGCAGCAAGCACTTGACGAGGCGTACACTCTTCTTTGCGAACGTGAGGCGGACAGCAAATACATATGGGACTTGAATATTTGCCGAAAGTGGGGCAAAGCACCTGCTACTGATAATCAGAAAAACCTTATCCGCAAGCGTGGCAGGAAGTATCTCAACAATTCGGATATCGACATAGAAAATCTGACGAAATTTGAAGCAAGTCAGATACTCAACAGGATAATGAAAGGGTGATGATATGGCAAGAAATGAAGACAGAGAGCAAATGGCCCTTATCAAGTGGACGCAGCAGGCAAGCATACGCAAGGCTTATCCTGAACTCAAACTGCTCTTTCACATACCGAACGAACGTCATTGCGACCCACGAGAGGGCAAAAGACTAAAGCTTATGGGTGTGAAGTCAGGCGTTCCCGACTTGTTTTTACCTGTGGCACGGGGCAAAAACAAAGGGCTGTTCATAGAGCTCAAAGCGGAGAATGGCAAGCCCTCAGATAATCAGATGTGGTGGTTTGCGGAGCTTGGCAAGCAGAACTATTTGGCGGCGATATGCTACGGCTGGAAGCAGGCAGCTGATATGCTAATGCACTATCTTGGCGGTGATGATAATGCTGGTAAAAGCTGAGGTCATAAAGAAAGCAGACGAGCTGAACAGAATGGCGGCAAAGCTTCTGCCACTGCCAGAGGGGCTGACACAGGCAGAACAGCTTTTGTATAAGTCGCTTTGCATTGTGTACCGAGAGTTCAGAGCAGGGCAGATAGACAAGAAACAGGCGCTTGACGAAAAGCAGGAACTATACAGGGCATACATCAATGGGGCTTATGCACTTGACCTATGGCAGACATATGGGGAATATGCTAAGGTGTTTCAGAAATGTCAGTACGAGATACATCACGAGGGTTGTGAGGTTTGCAAGAGGCTTAATGATATCCTATGTGGTATGGGGAGGGGCAAAGCCAATGAAACACACTGACTACACACTATGCTGGCACTGCCATCATGCAGTACCGACAAAGGATAAGATAACAGGAGAATACCTCACAGGCTGTGCATGGTCCATAGACCGCAGACCTGTCGAGGGTTGGAGGA
>NZ_JAOQJZ010000022.1:0-11469 GCF_025567495.1 Hominimerdicola aceti
CAAGGATATTGCATGAACTTTATTTTTGTATTTATTATACAGCTTTTCAAAAGCCTTTTTATCTTTTTCATCATCGATCAATGCCATACACACGCCAAGCATTTCATCACATCCTATATACTTTATAATGTATCAAGTATAACATTATTTATGTATAAATTCAAGGGGGATGTTTTGTAGAAGTAAAATCTTGTTGATTGTGAAATGTTTGTTAACATCAACACAGAAGTTGAAATAGCCAAATATCATCTATCATTGACGTTGTGAATTTGAATGTAGCCGTCAAACCCTCCGCATCTACCCCACCGATGACTAAAGAAGTATAATAAACTTCAAGCAACTCCATAGAGTAAATTACCCAATCTCAAAAAGTCTATAGAGCTGCTTAGACCAAATTAGATGTGGAGATAAAGATAATGAAAACAACGATCGCAACGGTAAAGAACGAATTTCGCCTGACCGAATGGTCAGCCCAGATCCAGGCACAGAAAAGTAGCGGACTTACAGTGCATAAATGGTGTGAAGAAAACGGTGTCAATGTTAAGACCGTATACTTGAATTTTGTTCCGATTATTTCGCTTCTCATTTGTTATTTAATTCCTTGCCTTTAGATTCGTATCTAAAATATGTAATAGAACATTATTGATACTTATTAAGACGCATTTGACTAATCTGGAAAATAAATTCCCATTTCATCTTGGTTAAAATCGTATCGTGATATGCTTTCTTCATCTTCAGTTGTACTGTCAAATACTCGAATAGATGATATTTTATCTGTCTGTTTATTATCAAAATGCAGACAAATAAAAGCATCGAAACGCCTTAGTTGAATGCAAATAGTATCATTGACCTCCCATGCGGCTAACAAATTAGAATATGAAGGAGTATATCGTTCTATAAATATATCCATATTCTTCACAGCTTCCGGATCCTCCAGAAACTCATTGGAAAATATAGTTTCAAGCTCTTCTCGGTCTTTATTATGCATCGCCCCGAAAAATGTGTTTAAAATATCAGACTCGGTTTCACATCCGGGGTAATATATTCCGGCAAGCAGATCTCCGCCGCCTGCTCCTCTCTGATCTTCCTCACATTCTTCAAAAATCAAGCTGTATACGCCTTGGGCAGACGGATCAGTTTCCTGCTGTACCCACTCAGTCCATGTTAACGAATAGCATTTTTCAGTAGTCTTAATTACACAGATCGACCATACACATTTTGCCTGCAAATCAGAAAAAGATTCTGATGACTGATTTTCATAAACTATCTCTAAATTGTCACCCTCAAATATATTAAATATGTATTTGATACCTTCATCAATATCAGGCTGTAATTTCAAAGTCTGCTCTGAAAAAACGCTTTTAAAAAGTTCAGCATCGTTGGTCTCCAAGGCTTGTATCAGAACATCCGAAGTATTTTTCGTTGAGGTTTGATCGATAATTAATTTATCATCATTTTCTATTGAACTTTGGCTATCGTTTAATATAGTACAGCCTGTAGAACTCGCCACCAGTAAAAAAAGCAAAACGGATAGTATAAGTTTTTTCATAATTAATCACCCCAATCTAATGTTACAGTTAAGTCCTCATCGTCCCATATCCATTCATCATATGCGTCCCTTTTCTCATTATAATTCGCTTTTTTAAGCGCCTCATAAAAAAGCTCACCTTTTTCACCGCCATAACTTGAAAAATCAATTGTTGTTACAGCCTTGAGATCCTCAGCTTTAACATTCTGAACCAACGGATCAAATCCCGTTATCCACCATTGTAATTCATCTGGTTCATTTTTATACAGCTGCTCATCATCACTGAAGATTCCATCCCCATTAGAATCATGATATAATTCAAGAGTCATATCAACAGAATATTCTCTGTTAACTTCGGCATAAAGATATGAGTATTCACCATTTTCCATAATATAATTTCCATACTCATCAATTTCTCCATCTTTCACCTGATAAATACCTGTTTCAGCGCCTGCTCCAAGGTTCATATAGTCGCCCTTCCATGACCATATTATAAATTCTTCTCCTTCATCTTTGGATTTATCACCGTCAAGATCTACCCAAAAAATCTGAGATTGATGAACATCTACGGTTATTTCACCGCCCGAAGCTTTATTAACCGCAGCTCGGAAAACATCGTCATAGCCTGTGGTATAATGTGCATATTGCTGCAAACAATCAGGTCTCATATGATAGATACCATCATCATCCATATCTGCACCCAACGTCAAGGAGAAAAATCCTGTTGTCATATCTGCAACAACATTCAATCCAGGAATATATGAAGACAAAAATCGGATGCTTTCTCACAAATACTGCAGCGATTGTTCCTACCTCCGCAATTTTCTTTATCAGCCAGACACCACCTATCTGATAGAATATTCCAACTGCAAAGGTTACGAAATTCCTGAATCCTTCACTATGAATTAATTTACCTATAAAATTAAAAAAATCAAAATCTATAATTTTATTTCATAAATCTTTACACCATTCACAAGCTGAATCAATCCACTCTTTAGCTTTTTCCAACCAGCTCTTTTCGCATTCCGGTTTTAAGTATTCATACTTATCGTAAAAATCATCTTTGCTCTTATTAATAACATCAGCGACATCGCCATCGATACGCACAACATATTCCGATTATTTTATTGCCAAATGTTCTATTTTTTATTAATATAAATTATTTTATCAGGATCAACATTTTTCAAAAGATATTCTGACATTATTTCAAATCCGTCCATAAGAGTTTCAACAGCAAAATGCTCAGAGTTCACATAAATTATAATTTTTTCATTAACCCCTAATCTAGTATTATTAATTATCCATTTTATCTTTGTTATTTCTGAAACATCCACACTATATTTGAATCCCAAAATCTTCCTAACGGTTATTTTGCTGCCACTTACTACAATTTTTAATTTTCTTATCCACAATAATGAAAAAGCTATTGGAATAAAAACGAATAATATTGTTGAAATATACATAGGGAAATGCGGAGGATTACCAAAAATCGTATACATTACGTTTAAAACAATGAAAAAAGCAGTTATAAAAACTTCACCTTTATAAATCTCTGACGGCATCTTCACAGTAAATTTCGATTTTGATTTCATTGATCAGACCTCCTTCATTTCTTATTAATTTTGTGACAACTCTCTCCATTCGTCATACCATTCCTTAATCCCATCAAAAAACCACTTGCTATATTTTCCAATGTACCTTCAGAAAGTCCTGAAATTACACCATTTCTAATTGTTTTATAATGAAATTTTTTAATACTTCCCTGTTTTAATTTTGTTATTACCATTTTAAATGAAGCATCATAGCTATTTATGCCTGAAAGTCTTTTGAACACCGGAATTTTTTTCGAAAGAGTTTTTGAAAGCTTTCCAGTAATTTTACTTAAAGCAACACTAAAAAAAGCCGCTGTTCCTGTGCTTAAACCAGTATCAAATAATATTTCAAAAGTCGATCGTTTTTGTCCCCCAGTAATATTTTCAAGATTTTCGCCAAAAAACGTTGATATTGCCGCCTCTGCTGAACAAGCAGCAATTGGATTAGTAAGCAATAATAAAACACCGCCAGCAAAACCACCTATCGCTGATCCAATATATGATTGCCAGTTACCATCCCAATCGCCTGTTATCGCACATGAAATAGTATCACTAATTAATTGACCTGAAATGCCTACGATTGCTCCAACTACACCAACAGCAATTACTGGAATTGCCGTTCCAAATGTTGAAATACTCAATATAACAATACCGACAACAATGACAATAGTCACAAACGCACTAACTATTGACTGCCAATTTTCCTTGCACCACTCACAAGCGTTATCTACTTTTTCTTCCAACCAGCTTTTCTCAATATCCGGCTTTAAGTACTCATATTCCTCATAAAAGTCATTTTGCTTTAATTGATAGCATCAGCCGCATTTTAGTCAATAGTCACAACATCAGAAATGTATTCATTAATATTTTCTTTCAATGACTCAAGTGATTCAATTTTGTCCTCTTGGGTCTGCGTTGATGATTTTATCGAGCTGATACCATCATCAACGTCGTATATGCTTTCATCTATGGAAAGCACTTTTGATTTCAGTGATTTCAAATCAGCATTATCATTAATAAATAAAGGGTGATAATATTTTACGACATATTCAGGATCATTTTTTATTATTGATGTGATGTTATTTTTTATTGCTTTGCAATAATCATTTCCTAATTTATAGTATATAGCATTAACAAGGTGCAAAACCATTTTCAATAGTGCCATATGTTTTCTAAGTTCAATTATCTGTTTGCTTTTTATGTGTTTAGTGGTTCGCATCTTCTCATAGTTTAAACCTTGATACAATATTTCAAATAATAAATATTCCATCTCATTTCACCTTAATTGTTTTTTTCCAAAAATTCATCTGATACGCTCTAATTATATGGAAATGATAAATGAGAAACTTGTTTTACTCTACATCCTAATGCCGTTAGAGTGCGGAGTAATATCAACACGTTTTCTTTGTAATCCTTGCTACATTCAAACCAATAATCTGCCCCTTGGTCCACAGAAGCAAAATAGGCTATTAATATTCCTTCTTTAATATATTTTTGAGGCTGACTAATGATAGATGTTGCTAAAAAATCCGTCCAATTAACCTTATTATCAAAATAATATATCATTGACTCGCACGCACAATCAAAATGATTTATATTTATTTTCGCATCGCTTAATCTCAAAAAAATATTAAATGGGTCATTAATGATTTCTGATTTTTCTAAGATTACCTTTGTATCAACTATTTGAGAAAGATGTTCTTCCGGCAATCTGTAACCATGAAAAAATATCTTTTTTCCTTTAGAAAAATCATATAAAAACTCGTTTAATACCTTGGCAGCAGAAATATTTTCATTAATGTCCGAAGCCCAAAAAACAATTGAATCTTTATCTATTCTATATTTTACAAATACTTCATTATTGTATCTCATAATGACTAATCCTCACTAAGAAAATAATTTGATATGACACGAGATATACTCGAATCAATTATTGGAGATAAAGGAACATGAGCTTTACTTCCAAACAAAGAAGAAAAATGATAATGTAAATATCTTGACACGTCAAATTCAATTCTAAATGACTTAGAATTATAACTTGAAAAATTTATTGAAATACCCTTAGGATTTGTTGTCGTATAAGATGTTATTTTACCATAATTAGCATTAGAAGTTTTGCCAATTCTAAATAACTCTTTTGCTTTTGAAAGCCAGGAAGAATTTTTTAATAGTGAACCAAAGGCTTTAGAAAAGCCATAGCTAGCCCCTGCAAATGCAGCTCCAAATGCACCAGAAAAAGCAGCATTGAAAAATACCTCGCCTAACGAAATATCTTCATCTTTAATTAATATATCTCCTAAATCGCTAATTAGCGAGGAACCCAAGCCCTATGCTGCACCAATAAGCATAGTTTTGCCAAGTCCTAAAGCGGCTTTTCCTCCGGCAGACAACCCAAATCCCATTCCTCCTGAAATAATTCCTGCAATAGCTCCTGAAAACGCTCCGTTTTCAAAGCCATCCCAAAACGAACCTCCTGTAACAGCAGAAATAATACCGCCGAAAAGACCTCCTATGCCTGTGCCGAACAATGCGCCTAATGCCATAGCACCCAATATACCACCGACACCGGTGGCTACTAAAATCGCAGCCGCAATAACTATTACTATTGTTATAGCAGCTTTCCAATGCTCCTTGCACCACTCGCCGACTTTTTTGCAGCCGTCCTTGAATTTCTCCCAACGGCTTTTTTCACATTCGGGCTTCATGTAGTAGTACTCGTCGTAAAAATCGTCTTTGCTCTCAATAATAGTCAGAGTTTATACAGTTGTATTTTACTACAACTCCTAATAGTATCTAAAAGCTGTGAAACTTTTTCTTGGTTGCTTGGCAATTTTACACCTACGTAAGTATATTGGTTAAAGATTCATTAATGGCATCATTATTTCCCAATATACTTCCATATCAGATATTTCAAGATTTTCCACCACATCTTTTCCATTTAGGAATAGCGGTACTTTGTAACCTGCGCACTTGTTATGCGGTAAAATATAATTGTTATTTGCCTTACGCCACTTTTCATAATACTCTGAAGCTAAGCATACCAAATGATTAGTGGGAATTTCTTTATTGTGAAAGTCATAAAAGTTAAAATCAGTATCAAAGGCTTCACCTGTTCCTGGCTCAAACATCAGTACTGTATCCGTCTCATTATAAATTGCAAAACTCCGTCCTAGCCAATCATAGCCAAAAACCATTATTTTTCCCATTGCTGGCGGAAATGTTTTACCTATTATTTCATTCCATTTTTCTCTATCTTCTAGATTATGGATTCTGTATAGCCCATTTAAGAATGATTTACCATTATAAACCTCTAAAAACTCTCTTTCGCTTTTAATATCCAATTTTTCATTATTCTTAATGAATTCGTTAAAATTTTCGTACATGAATTAACACTCCTCAATAATTTATTGTCGATTGACCATTGTAAATTTCCTTATTATTGTACCGTAATCAAAATCTTTAATCAAATAGCCTATTTGTTTGCCAAGACTCCTATTTACACTTTTATCCAAAGGCTTTCCATTAACTTTTACATCAGGATTTTCGCCAAGTTGTAAATCTATTGTGTGATCAATATCTTTGCCAGCTGGTATCGAATCTTTTCCAAATGCCTTCTTATATTCTACAGACGGAGAATCATTTCTTTCAACCTTAGTTTTTACAGTATCAGCATCCGATAAAGCTTTACATTTTGCATCGGCTTCTGCTCGTTGCTCTGGTGTCCAATCCTCTTTATATGATAGCTCAGCATCATATGTACCGTCATCATTTTTTATCAACTTGCAATTTGCATTATGAACCCAAACTCCATTTTCGCCAACATGATAAGTATGGAAATCTTCTATCTGAAAATTATACACCTTTACTGGTTTATCTGTCAACTCAACATCAAAATTTTCAACTAAAAGAACATTTCCGTTTACATCAAGAAGTTCATCACCAACTATTAGTTCAGAAATTAATCTCCAATTAAGATCTATTAATCGCCAATGCCAAACTTTTCTCTATATTCCATGTTTGTAGCAAACAACTCGTCAAATGGCACTATTGATTTTGACGCAGTTTCAATGTTAACTTCTTCGGACCAAAGAAACGGATATATCAAAATGGATTTATCAAATTCCACATTCTTTGCAGATTCTCTCCAATTTGTCCACCTCATTGAACTATAAAATTCATCTATATTCCCCTGAGCGAGCCAGGCAATAAATTCAGAGTATCTTAACTCAAGGTCTTCCCAATCCAAAGTATCAGGAGCAAAATACCACACATCGCCTATGCCCTCATCAAATTTGCCTGAATTGATCGCAAATATACCGCCCACAACATCAGTGGCAACGATAAGCATTTGTTTGACCCTCTCAGGTGTACCGTTTTTAGACAGCAAATTTATTTTAGATATGCCTACCCTATCAGATGTATCACCGCCATAAAGTCTTATCCAATCATCAAATACAACTCCTGATGTGTTCAGTATGACAGCACCCATAGCAGACGCAGAAGTTACTCTAAGCATATCACATATTTTAGCACTGTCTGACCCAGCACCATTAAATATCGTTACCTCTGTCTGTGACGTTTCAAACATTTCCTTGATCTCTAACCACAATTTATTATTTTCCTGCATTTTCATTAACCTCCATTAATCAACAATTATTATTTCAAATGTAGCCCCATCGGGGAGACCCCTTAGTTTATGCCCAATAAAAGAACCTGAACCTCTATTATCGGATCTTTTGATTGCACGAACATGAGCCCCTTTGCCTCCTTCTTTACACATTGCAAAAGGATACTCATCCAAATCCTTACCTGGAACTTTGCTAATTCCCTTTAGTGACGCTTTTCTATTAGACTTTGCTCCACTTCTATTTATTGTAAGTTCCCTCGGCTGTCCATTTTTTATTGCATCCTCAATGTGTTTTGCAGACTCTGGATACTTTTCTCTTGATAATGTAATTTTGTAATCTGCGTTATGTACAAGTATTCTAAACTCACCAACATGATAAGTATGAAAATCTTCTACCTGAAAATTCTACACCGTTGGAAACTTTGAGTTATCTGCGTAACTAATATCTAATCACTGTTACATAATTCCCACATATCCATGCTTTGATAAAGCCTCGATTATTCACATAGAACGGGTGGTCAACAGTTGTAACGATTTCTTCACCGTTCACAGTGAGATGAACAAGCGTTGTTACCTCTCTTATGTAGGTTTCAAGAACAGTTTTCGGAGAAGTTTCCATTGTTTCAGGGTCTGTTGAAATGACTTTATCGACCGCAACAATTACTCTACTTTAACCTTTTTATATACTCATCTATCCCCATAACAAGCACCTCTTGCAACATTTCTAAATAACTTTTTTCTCCGTCACTTTTTTTGATCATGGCATCAAACACTTGTTTTAATTTGCCATCGATCATAACAGTGATGCCAGTTACCTTTTCGCCAGTATCTGTGTTTTCAAATTCTTCTGCCATAATACGCATTTTATTATCCATTATGCACTCTCCTGCAAGACTAAACGTTTCCTGTAACTTGCCGTATAAAAAGACTATTTGCGAGTTAGAATTGATTATTTACCATATTTTTCTTTAATTTCTTCATACCAACTCATCAATTCCGACACAGGTGATATCCCACTCTTGGTATAGTTATCATAACGGTAGGATGCATCGAATTTATGAGTAGCAACATCAAACTCCAACTTATATTCATTAGGACCTTTACATTGATACATATCGCACAATTCAACCAGTTTGTCAATATCTTTTATTCCGACCGATAAAAACTCGTCAGAGGCCTCATCATCGGCAAAATTACCAGCAGGTATAACACTATTTCCTTTAACAAAAATAGCATTGAACATTTTCTGCGATGTATCTTGATAAATATAGATATATATTTTATCAACACTTCCGTTGGTATATTCCATACATAGCGAAACAAATTCTGACTGTAAATCAGTGAATGCGTCTTCAAAACCTTTGATCATAATTTCCTCCTTGATTGTGTATAGTGTCTTATAATTTTATAACTTACACCAAAAGCAAATGGTCGTGATGAACCATTTTCGTATGTAAGCTTAACGTCTACATCAGTAACTTTTTTACCACTCTTTAATGCCTTCGACCACTCTCTTTCCATACTTCGATAATTATCTGTATTTTTTACTGCTCTATTTGAATCACTTCTCTGCGAAACGACGTTATCTAAGTCTGGAGAACCTCCATCTTCATTCATACATGAAGTACAGTTTTTATTATGCTCCCAAACCGCACGATCACCAACAAAGTAAATATGATGATCCTCAGCTTTGAAGTTATAAACCTTAAATAGTCAACGCAGCATATTGCTTAATTTGTCATGTATGAAAATTTTCCTGTGTTTAATCATAGTAATGTTGTTTGTAAAAAATAGCGTTCTCCACTTGTCCATCAGGGCAGAACAGCCTCATACCAAGCTTTACACTTGAATAACCGTCCTCATCTTGAATCATATCATCTGTTATCTTTGCAAATTCCATTAAGGTCTTTTCAAGATCAGTGCTTAATTCAATTTTTTTTGTTATCATAAATCAATATAATCAATTCATCAGTATATATAGGAAAAATCTCAACTGCTTCAAAAACTTCGTTTTTATCACTAAGAAGATAAAAAAAGTTATAATCATCTATAAATCCATCAGAAGACGGATAACCATAATTATTTGTTGAAATTGGCTCTCCTAACATTTTGGTTAATTCATTTCGTGTCATTCCAAAGACACATTTTCCTACCGAAATGTACGGTTCAACTTTAATCTCTATACTCATTTTGTCTTGCCCTCCTTTAACATATCAAAAGCATCTTGGATTTTGCCTGCTTTAATTAATTTTCTTTGTTTCGTACGATATTCTCTACCTAAAAATTATAAACCTTTAATTTTCAGCCCACTCAATATTATCCGGCATTTCACATTTATAAAAAAACTTTTTGGCTGCCTCGAAAGCTTTATTTACTGAGATAATTGAATCTCTGCTGATTTCAATTTCTTCCTCAGGTGTATTAGTATAAAAAATACAATATTCATTGGTCTGACCGGTTTGGCGACCAACTGACTGAAAACCGAGTGACTCCTCGTCTGGAAAATAGGTGAGATTCGCCATTTCTTTGTTTACCAATATCACTAAGCAAGGATTATCTTGAGTATCATTAGTGATCCAAAACTCGTTGACATCATCGCCATACCTTTTTTGTAATATTTCCGAAAATTCAGAAATATTATTTGCATATTCAGTTCCACCAAAATGTTTTATTTTCATTTGATTGTCTTATTTTCTCCTTATTTGATTTTCTTAACAGTGCCATTCCCAATATTTCCTTATAATTTTCATTAGGTTCTGTTAAAGTCCAAACACTTTTGCATTTTGTGCCTTATAAGAAAATTTTTATGTCCATACTCACATACTTATTAATGGAATGCTTTTTACAAAGTTTCTTTATTTTTATTAGTTCGGCAATATTTTTTTAGATAATAAAAATCAGAAATATTATCAAAACCATTAACTTCAGCAAGCAAGTCACAAACACATGAGATTTTTTTCTAACAATGCCTCTCTGTCCATTTCTTCCTCTACCTGCTCCGCAGTTTCAGCATATGAGCCTAGCAAGGTCCGTTATCCGGTCGTGCTCGTAAATAACAGTCGCTATCCCGCTCTTATTCAGCTCCGAATCAATAGACAGTATCACCTTGATACCCTGCTCATCAACATAATCACACTCATATAAATAATTACCCTCCAACACTATCTTCTTGATTTCAGACAGTGACATATCCCTATATTTTCTTACGATTTTTGCTATAGCTGCATTAAAATCATTTTTTGCAGCCTTTATTCCTATAAGTCCCATAATCTTCTCCTTTTTAATCTACAAAATGATATCATCAATAATCTTGACATAAAACCACTTTATTCCCACATTTTGAACATTTAAAAACAAATGCAGCAGTTTCATATCCTAAATCTGCCCAAAGTGCTTCGTAACTTTCAACATTATTCTTTAGTTCATCAATCAAAAGTTCTTTTAGTAAAGACAATCCATCACCGTTTGTAGAATTTTTGATAAAATCTTCCCTTTCCCACTCACCTATATATGTCATATAATCATCACAGCAAACAGGCCAATCGTTATTTTGAATCCAAGGTACAGGTGGACAAAAACTCAATTCAGTTACTTTTTCATTTTGTTTTTTTACAACTCTGTCTGCTATATAGCTATGATATTGTCAATATCCCTTGACACATTTTCTACCCAAAATGCAAAATAAGTATGGAATCAGCTCTCCGAAATGGAACAAATATCCA
>NZ_JAOQJZ010000023.1:0-11288 GCF_025567495.1 Hominimerdicola aceti
TTAAGTCGAACAAACAACCGTCCTATGCGTCCCCTCAAATGGTTTTCGCCTATCGAATTTCTTAATAATAGTGTCCAATATGATTGACAAACCTACAGGAGCGGTATTAAGTGAGGAGTGAGGAATGAGGAGTGAGGAATGAGAAATGGGCAAAGCTGAACAGAGATGTGGACAAGCACCGAGCGTAGCGAGCACTTAAACGCAGGCTCAAGCCCGGCGTTAGAGGGCTTGTGGGTTCTTAGGGCAAAGCCCTGAGCGGAGTTTGAGGCAGAGCCTCAATAGGCGTAAGCCTACTAGGTGCAGATTGAATTATAAAAAGCAGAAGAAGGTTGTGCTCTATTATAAAGTAATATCGGAGCAAAAATCTGCACCGCTTACCCTTTCCCTAATCAAATGTAACCCCGCAAAGAGCGTAGCGATTTTGCGGCAGAAGAACCTCTCCAGAACAATCTGTAGGGGCGAACAGCGTTCGCCCGTGCTCAGGATTTGCTGTAAATTCAGAATTGTCGGGGAGAATTTTTTGCTGCCGAACCTTGTTGTTACCGTGGGTTTGTTTCTTCGACGGGCGAACGGTGTTCGCCCCTACACATACATCGAGCTGATACCGCAGGTTGAGTAACAATACCAGTCCGAAAAATCGTACATATACGCAAATTCAAAAAATATTGATAAAAAAGCCTTTACAATTAAAAATAATTGTAGTATAATGATTAAAACAACTGTTCGATTGAGGAGGCATTTATGGATAAGTTTCAGCTTGTTTCAGATTATAAGCTTTCAGGCGACCAGCCTGAGGCTGTGGACGCTTTAGTAAAGGGTATCGAAAGCGGCATGAGAGAGCAGACCCTTATGGGCGTTACCGGTTCCGGCAAGACCTTTACTATGGCAAACGTTATTGCTAGGATAAACCGTCCAACGCTCGTGCTTGCCCATAATAAGATACTTGCCGCTCAGCTTTGCTCTGAGTTCAAGGAGTTTTTTCCGAACAATGCCGTGGAATATTTCGTGTCCTACTATGACTATTATCAGCCTGAAGCCTATGTGCCTAGCAAGGACGTTTATATCGAAAAGGACAGCTCCGTTAATGACGAGATAGACAAGCTCAGACATTCCGCTACCTCCGCTATCGCTGAACGCCGTGACGTTATTATCGTTGCCAGCGTTTCTTGTATCTACTCCCTTGGTGACCCTGAGGAGTATAAGTCCATGGTGGTGTCTATACGTCGTGGTATGGAGAAATCCCGTGACAGACTTATCGCTGACCTTGTGGGTATCCAGTATGAGCGTAACGATATAAATTTCGTGAGAAACAAGTTTCGTGTCAGGGGAGATGTGGTGGAGATATTCCCTGCAAATTCTACAGACACAGCTATCAGAGTGGAGTTCTTCGGCGATGAGATAGACCGTATCACTGAAATAAACGTAGTGACTGGCGAGGTGCTTTGCTCACTTGCCCATGCCGCTATTTTCCCTGCTTCCCATTATATTGTCAGCCGTGATAAAATGCACGACGCTATCGAGGAGATAAAGCAGGAGCTTGACGAGCGTATCAAGTATTTCAAAGACAACGATATGCTTATCGAAGCTCAGCGTATCGCCCAGCGCACCAACTACGATATTGAGATGTTGGAGGAGATAGGTTTTTGCAGCGGTATCGAGAACTATTCCCGTGTGCTTGCAAGACGTCCCGCCGGCTCTACGCCGTTCACTCTCCTTGACTTTCTGCCTGAGGATTTTGTGCTTTTCGTGGACGAGTCACACGTTTCTCTGCCGCAGGTAAGAGGTATGTATGCAGGCGACAGGGCAAGAAAACAGACCCTTGTTGACTATGGCTTTCGCCTACCGTCAGCAATGGACAACAGACCGCTGACCTTTGATGAGTTCTATTCTCATATCAATCAGGCGGTTTTCGTGTCCGCTACCCCTGGACCTATCGAGCAGGAAAAGTCACAGCAGATAGTGGAGCAGGTCATAAGACCGACAGGTCTGCTTGACCCTGAGATAATCGTAAAGCCGACTGAGGGTCAGATAGAGGATTTGCTCAGCGAGATAAATATGCGTACCGCTAAAAATCAGCGTGTGCTTGTTACTACTCTTACAAAGAAAATGGCTGAGGATCTCACAAATTATCTCAAGAGCTTTGACGTAAAGGTGAGATATATGCACCACGATATCGACACTATCGAGCGTATGGAGATAATCCGTGACCTGCGTCTGGGCGAGTTTGACGTGCTTGTTGGTATCAACCTTCTGCGTGAGGGCCTTGACCTGCCTGAGGTAACTCTTGTGGCTATACTTGATGCCGATAAAGAGGGCTTCCTGCGTTCTGAAAGCGCACTTATACAGACCATAGGCAGAGCCGCTCGAAACGCCGAGGGCAAGGTAATAATGTATGCCGACACCGTGACACGTTCAATGGAAAAGGCTATCACCGAAACGGAGCGCCGACGTGCAATACAGATGAAGTTCAACAAAGAACACGGCATAGTTCCGAAAACTATCGTCAAGGATATAAGAGATGTAATAGAGATATCCACCAAGGAAGAGGTGGAATACGAAGCAAGGCAGAAAACAAAGCTTTCAAAGCAGGAAACTGCAAAGCTTATAGAAAAGCTCACAAAGGAAATGAAAGAGGCGGCAAAGCTGCTTGAATTTGAGCACGCCGCATTCTTGCGTGATAAAATTGCGGAGTTAAAGGGTGAGAAGAAATAAAAAGCCTTGCGAAACATAAAACGGATATATATCCACAAAACGTGTGTAGCCCGCCTGCATACCAATATGTGATTTTTCAATACCAAAAGGAGAGTAAAGAATACCAATGCCAATTAACGAGATAGTTATAAAAGGTGCAAGAGAGCATAATCTCAAAAATGTTGATGTTACCATACCGAGAGATAAGCTTGTTGTTATGACAGGTCTTTCGGGTTCGGGTAAATCTTCTCTTGCATTCGATACCATATACGCTGACGGACAAAGACGTTATGTTGAGTCGCTGTCATCTTATGCGAGAATGTTTTTGGGTCAAATGGATAAGCCTGATGTTGACAGCATAGAGGGACTTTCACCTGCTATATCCATAGATCAAAAGACTACCTCCAAAAATCCACGTTCAACTGTTGGAACAGTCACCGAGATATACGACTATCTCAGATTGCTTTACGCCCGTATAGGCGTGCCACACTGTCCTGTCTGCGGAAGAGAGATATGTCAGCAGACAGTGGATCAGATCGTGGATAAGATAATGGAGCTTGACGAGGGTACAAAGATTCAGCTTTTAGCTCCTATCATCAGAGGTCGTAAGGGCGAGCATACAAAAGAGCTTGACCGTGCAAGAAAGTCGGGCTATGTGAGAGTGCGTATAGACGGCATAACCTATGACCTTTCGGAAGAGATAAAAATAGAGAAAAATAAAAAGCACACGATCGAGATAGTCGTTGACCGACTTGTTATCAAGGAGGGCATAAAGTCCCGACTTACCGACAGTATCGAAACTGTTTCTTCGCTTACAGGGGGACTTGTAGGGGTTGACGTTATCGGCGGAGAGGAAATGCTTTTTTCACAGAATTATGCCTGCCCTGAGCATGGTGTTTCTATCGACGAGCTGACACCGAGAATGTTCTCATTCAACAATCCTTTCGGTGCTTGCGAAAAGTGTACTGGTCTTGGTGTGTTCAAGAAGATAGACCCTGAGCTTATTATCCCTAACAAAGACCTTTCCATAAGACAGGGCGCAATCAAAGCCAGTGGCTGGAACAGCCTTGAAGAAGGCTCTATCGCCATGATGTATTTCAATGCAATTTCTGAGACCTACGGCATATCCCTTGACGAGCCTGTGAAAAATCTCGACAAGGACGCTATAGACATTTTCCTTTACGGCACGCAGGGTCAGAAGCTTCACCTAAAGCGTGGCAATAAGTTCTATAAGGCTGACTATCAGGCTGAATTTGAGGGCGTTATACCAAACCTTGAAAGACGTTACAAGGAATCCAACAGCGATTGGGCAAAGGCTGATATAGAAGCTTATATGAGCGATGAAAAGTGTCCTGCCTGCCATGGTGAAAGGCTGAAAAAAGAGAGCCTGAGCGTTACAGTTGGCGGAATAAATATCGCAGAGCTTTGTCACAAATCGGTGGCAAAGGCACTGGAGTTTTTTGAAAACCTTGAGATAAGCGACCGTGACAAGCTTATCGGTGAGCAGATAATAAAAGAGATAAGGTCACGCCTTGGCTTTCTCAAAAGCGTTGGACTGGAATATCTCACCCTGTCACGTTCCGCAGGCACACTCTCAGGCGGTGAGAGCCAGCGTATAAGGCTTGCAACGCAGATAGGCTCATCACTTGTGGGCGTGCTGTATATCCTTGACGAGCCGTCTATCGGTCTGCACCAGCGTGACAATGACAAGCTTATCGCAACCTTAAAAAGGCTTCGTGACCTTGGCAATACCCTTATAGTGGTAGAGCATGACGAGGACACCATGCGTGCGGCAGATTTCGTGGTGGACGTTGGCCCCGGTGCAGGCATACACGGGGGAGAGATAGTGTGCGCAGGAACTGTTGACGATATAATGAAGTGCAAGCGTTCTATCACAGGACAGTATCTCAGCGGTGCAAAGAAAATACCTGTTCCTGAAACACGCAGACATGGCAACGGAAAGTTTTTGAAAGTCATCGGTGCAACACAGAACAATCTGAAAAACATAGATGTTGAGATACCTCTCGGCACTTTCACCTGCGTAACAGGTGTGTCAGGTTCAGGCAAATCATCACTTGTGAACGAGATAATCTATAAGGAGCTTGCGGGCAGATTAAATCGCGCGAAAATACGCTCTGGAGCATTCAAGGAAATGCAGGGGATAGAGCATCTCGACAAGGTCATTGATATCGACCAGTCGCCAATAGGCAGAACGCCAAGGTCTAATCCTGCCACCTATACAGGCGTTTTCACTGATATCAGAGAACTTTTCGCACAGACCGCTGATGCAAAGATGAAAGGCTACGGTGCAGGACGTTTCTCATTCAACGTCAAAGGCGGAAGATGTGAAGCCTGCGAGGGCGACGGTATAATCAAGATAGAAATGCACTTTTTGCCTGACGTGTATGTGCCATGCGAAGTCTGCGGTGGTATGAGATACAACCGTGAAACGCTGGAAGTTAGATATAAGGGCAAGAATATCTATGACGTGCTTGAAATGACAGTGGAAGAGGGCGTTGAGTTTTTCAGTGCTATCCCTAAAATAAGCCGTAAGCTTGAAACACTGTATGAAGTTGGTCTTGGCTATGTGAAGATAGGGCAGGCGGCTACAACGCTTTCAGGCGGTGAAGCGCAGAGAGTAAAGCTTGCAACAGAGCTTTCAAAAAGAGCCACAGGCAGAACTATATATATCCTAGACGAGCCGACTACAGGACTTCACACTGCGGACGTACACAAGCTTATAGAGGTATTGCAGAAGCTTGCAGACGGGGGAAATACAGTGCTTGTTATCGAGCATAATCTTGATGTAATAAAGACCGCAGACCATATTATAGACTTAGGTCCTGAGGGTGGCGACGGCGGCGGAACTATCGTCTGCACAGGCACGCCTGAGGAAATTGCGGCTTGCGACAGGTCTTATACGGGACAGTATTTGAGGAAGATGCTGTAGCTGTAACAAGTGAGGAGTGAGGAGTGAGGAATGAGGAATTGGCATAGCTGACCCTTGTGGCTCTTCAGTACGAGGTAAATGTATGCACTTTGTTTGTTCTGCTATATGGTGCAGAGGGGTGCGGAAATGAAACAACCAAACAAAAAAATAATCAAAGCGGTGTCGAGAAATAAAACTCACACCGCTTTTCTATAACTCAAACAAAGCACCAGCAAAGAGCGTAGCGATCTTGCGGCAGTAGAACCTTTCCCGAATAATCTGTAGGGGCGAACAGCGTTCGCCCGTGCTCAGAACTTGTACAAATTCAGAACTGTAGGGGAGTTTTTTACGTTTGCCAAACAGCGTAATAATCAGGGTTTATTTCTTCGACGGGCGAACAGTGTTCGCCCCTACACATTATTTTAGCAAATACCGAATATAAATATCTCGGTGATGAACTTGTTTAAAATAAAGATAAAAAATACCACCTACGGCGTGTCGTTCAGTTTCTTTTTCGTCGTCGCACTTGTGTCTGTCTGCTCAGGTACGCAGGCGGATATGCTCTTTGTTACGCTTATGTGCTGCGCACTCCACGAACTGGGTCACCTCGTACTCATGACCGCTTTCGGAAGCTCACCGCAAGAAATTGTTGTCTATGGAGGCGGTATCCGCATTTTCCCTGATGATAAACAGCTGTCTAAATACCACGAGCTTGCTGTGCTTTTCGCAGGACCTGCCGTGAACTTTATGCTCTGCCTGCTGTCATATATGGCAAATGGTGGTGGCTTTTTCTGTCAGGTGAATTTTCTGCTTGGTGTGCTAAACCTACTGCCATTTCGCTATTTTGACGGTGGCAGGATACTCGCCTTGCTTGCCAACGGCAAGGTCTGCGAGTTTTTCAGAGCGGTGTTTATACTACTCTCAGCGGTGGCTATGATACATATGATACTCAACGGCACTGTGAGCGTTTCTTTTGCCGCAACTTTTTGCTTTATCGTCCTCTCTGAAGTCATATATTAACACTTTGCTTATTGCTTTTGTAATAAATATTTGGTATAATGATATGAAATGCTTATGTATCTGTAGGGGCGAACAGTGTTCGCCCGTTTCACCTCACTTTGTGTATTGCTTTCGCTTTGCTGGGTGCGGTGAGATAGTACAGACATTCAATATCGGAGGATAAAACTTTGGAAGAACTGAAAAAGAAAATAGAAAAGTTGTTGCTTAAAGTTCAGCGTCCGTCAAGGTATATAGGCGGCGAGGTGGGCAGCGTTGTAAAGGATAAGGATAAGGTGGACGTGCGGTTCGCTTTCTGCTTTCCTGATACTTATGAGGTGGGTATGTCACACCTTGGCATGAAGATACTATACGGTCTGAAAAACGCCCGTGAAAACTGGTGGTGCGAGCGTGTTTTTATGCCTGAGGAGGACTATAACAAGCTCATGCGTGAGAACGATATCCCTCTTTATGCACTGGAGAGCCTTGACCCTATAAAGGATTTCGACTTCATCGGCTTTACGCTCATGTATGAGCTTTCTTATAATAATGTGCTTGAAATGCTCGACCTTGCAGGCGTGCCGGTGCTTGCAAAGGATAGAACTGAGCTTACGCCTCTTGTTATCGCAGGCGGTCCGTGTGCCTGCAACCCTGAGCCTATGGCTGACTTTTTCGACCTGTTCATTCTTGGCGAGGGTGAGGAAGTCAACGTTGAGCTTCTTGAACTTTACGAAAGAATGAAGCCTTTGAAGCCTACTAAGCAAGAGTTTCTAAGAGAAGCCGCAAAGCTGGAGGGCGTTTATGTTCCGTCATTCTATGACGTGGATTACAACGAGGACGGTACTGTGAAGTCTATCACGCCAAACGTCCCTGAGGCACCTGCTAGGGTCAAAAAGCGTGTTATAAAGGATTTTGATAAGGTATATTACCCTGAGGGCTTTGTTGTGCCGTTCACTCAGATAGTCCATGACAGAGCGGTGGTTGAGGTACTGAGAGGGTGCATAAGAGGCTGTCGATTCTGTCAGGCAGGCTTTATCTACCGCCCGTTCAGAGAGAAAAGCATCGACACCATAAAGAACGAAACAAAGTCACTTTGTGAGCAGACGGGCTATGAGGAAGTGTCCTTGTCGTCACTGTCAACAAGCGACTATACAGAGATAAACAAGCTTTTGGAAAATCTTGTGGAATACACCGACGGAGAGCAGATAAACCTTTCATTGCCTTCGCTGCGAATAGACAATTTCAGTGAAGAGCTTTTGGAGAAAATAAAGTCCGTAAGAAAAAGCGGTCTGACCTTTGCTCCAGAAGCAGGCACACAACGGCTTCGTGACGTAATAAACAAAAACATCACTGAGGACGAGATAATGCGTACCTGTCGCACTGCCTTTGAGGGCGGTTACAGCACTGTAAAGCTTTATTTCATGCTTGGTCTGCCGGAGGAAACGCTGGAGGACGTTGAGGGTATCGCAAAGCTTGCGCAGAAAGTCCTTGACCTTTATTACGAAACACCAAAAGAAAAGCGTGGCAAGAGTGTGCAGATATCAGTTTCTACTGCAACATTCGTACCAAAGCCTTTTACTCCGTTTGAGTTCGAGCCACAGGCAACTCCCGAGGAGATAAAAGTGAAACAGGAACACCTTTTCAAAAGTCTTACAAGCCGCAAGATACGCCTTAGCACTCACCAATCCTATACATCTATATTGGAAGCGGTTCTTGCAAGGGGTGACAGACGTCTTGGCAAGGCGATATACACCGCATGGAAAAAGGGTTGCTATCTTGACGGCTGGGACGAGCATTTCAAGGCTGACAAGTGGCAGGAAGCATTTGAGGAGTGCGGGCTTGATACAAGCTTCTATGCTCACCGCAGACGTTCTTATGACGAGATAGCACCGTGGTCGCACCTTGATTATCTTGTGAGCCATGAGTTTTTCGTTCGTGAGAACAAGAAAGCACATCAGGCAGTGACTACACGAAACTGCAAAGAGGGCTGTTCAGGCTGTGGCATAAAATGCGAATACGGAGGTGTTTACTGTGGCAAACGCTGAGCCGAAGAATGTAAATCTCCGTTTGGAGAGATTTGAATACAGAGCGGTATTTTCAAAAACAGGCAGGGCGAAATACATTTCTCATCTTGACCTTATGAGAGCCTTTCAGCGAGTGTTCAAAAGGGCGCACCTGCCAATATGGCACACTCAGGGTTTCAATCCCCATGTGTATATAATGTTCCCGCTTGCATTGCCTTTGGGCACCGACAGCAGGGTAGAGATAATGGACTTTGCTCTCACTGAGGATATCCCATACAACGAGGTTTTGGAGCGAATGAATGCACAAACGCCTGTTGGTCTGGAGATAGTGAGCGTTTCAAAGCCTGAGCATAAGCATACCGACATTACAGCGGCGGAGTATGTGGCAAGGCTGAAAACAGATAAGAGCGTACATGAAGTGGCGGAGCTTTTCGGCAAGTTCATAGCACTTGACAAGATAGAGATAGAAAAGCGAACCAAGAAAAAGACTATCAATCTTGTGGATATAAAGCCACATATCACAGTGCTTGACAGCAAAGAGCTAGAGGACAGCTTTGAGGTGACATTAAAGCTGCCCTGCGGAAGCTCCTTCAATCTTAATGTGAACGTAGTCATAGACACGTTCTGTGAGCGTTATGGTATAGAAATATCGGAAATTTATACAGAACGTACAAAAATACTCATGGCAAATGGCGAAAATTTTATATAAATATCCTTGCAAAAGGTTTTGAGATGTGGTATAATATTAAAGCATTTGAATTACCGTCGGTTCTTCCGACGAGAGTTAATGCCACGCCTTTGAACGAAAGGCACGACATTAAAGCGGGCAGTCCTCTGGCTTTGCAGCGATAGCTGCCATAAAGCGAATGAATGTCTGAAAATATTAAGGAGGAATTTAAAGTGGACGCTTTAAAGCAGATTTCTAATTCAAGCCTTAAATCCGAGGCACCTGTTATCAATGTTGGTGATACAGTAAAGGTACACGTAAGAATTACAGAGGGTGACAAGTCCAGAATCCAGGTATTCGAGGGCACAGTTATCGCTAAGAAGCACGGTGGAATCCACGAGACATTCACAGTTCGTAGAGTAGCTCACGGCTGTGGAATCGAGAGAGTTTTCCCTGTTCATTCACCTGTAGTTGAAAAGGTAGAGGTTGTACGCAGCGGTAAGGTTCGCCGTGCTAAGCTCTATTATCTCCGTGACAGAGTTGGTAAGGCAGCTAAGGTCAAGGAAGCTATCAGATAATTCTTTCTATAAAAACGAGTCGGCTTTGGTCGGCTCTTTTTTTTATATCCACGACTGAGTTGTTCGCACGATATACGGTAGGGGCGAACAGCGTTCGCCCGCATATATCGCCCGACAATTTTATGATATTCGTACATTCGTTATATTTTCACAAACCATGTAGGGCGTCGTCCCCTACAGTTCTGAATTTGTACAAGTTCTGAGCATGGGCGAACACTGTTCGCCCCTACAGATTATTTGGGATAGTTTGTCTTGCCGCAAAATCACATGACATTTCACCGTCACATTGCACAAAATGTCGGTATTCGATTTGTGCAAACAAATGATTTATATTTTAATTTGGCAACATTTCTGCAATTGTTGCATTTTTTATGCAACAAAACGCCTTTTTTTCTGGATAAGTAGAGGGGGATAATTTCCTCTGCTTCACAGAGAAAGGACGATAAAAATGGCAAAGAATTTTCACACAGACAACAAAGCGTTCATGCTTTACAAAGACTGGGAGGACATTTTTCAGGCGCTTGACAGCAGCGAAGAGATAGGCGAGCTTGTCATGGCGCTGTTTGCTTATGCAAAGAGGGGAGAAACACCAAAGCTGTCAGGCGGAGCAAAGATAGCGTTTCTTATGATGAGGGCTGCTATCGAGCGTGACGGCATAGCATGGGAAGAGATGTGTGCTCAAAGGAGTGAGTGCGGTAAAAAGGGCGGCAGACCTAAAAAGTCTGATGAGTCAGGGAATACTGATGAAAAAGCTGAGCAGACAGCTGCATCAGCAGATAATGCAGAAGAAAAACCTCAGGGTATAAATGATACCGCAGAAAAACCAAAAGCTTTTTCACAAACCAAAAGGTTTTCAGAAAAAGCAAAAAAAGCTGATAAAGATATAGATATAGATAAAGACAAAGATACAGATATAGATATAGACAAAGATACAGATAAAGATATAGATAAAGAGAAAAAGAAAGACGCAGGGACAGCGAAGTCTGTCGTCAGGTCTTTCGGCACACACAAAAATATAATGCTCACATCAGAGCAGTATAACGAGCTTGAAAGCAGGTGTCGGTCTGTCGGTCGGTCTTTAGAGAGCTATATATCTAAATTATCTCAATGGCTGTTTACCAAGGACAGGCACTGCACAGACCCATACCGCATAATCTCAGGCTGGCTTGACAATGATTCAAAGAGAAAGACTGCGGCAAAGCCCAAAGAAAGACAAGGCTGCGATCTGTCGTGGTATGATGACTTTGCCATGAATTTTGATCTGTCAAAGTTTTTTTAGGCAATATCAAAAAGAAATTTATCTCACTGTAGGTTTGTCAATCATATTGGACACTATTATTAAGAAATTCGATAGGCGAAAACCATTTGAGGGGACGCATAGGACGGTTGTTTGTTCGACTTAA
>NZ_JAOQJZ010000024.1:0-10415 GCF_025567495.1 Hominimerdicola aceti
TTTTTTATCTAGGGGTATAGCTCAGTTGGTAGAGCAGCGGTCTCCAAAACCGCGTGCCGAGGGTTCGAATCCTTCTGCCCCTGCCAGATTAGTGCAATGAAATGATGCATCCCAAGAAAAGCTCGTATTATCGCGGCACAAATAGGGAACGACCCTAAACTTATGTATCACGGAGAGTCATCTGATTTATTCAGACTAATGCTCTCCGTTTTCTTTTTGTCTACTTTACAATTCCGATATGAGTAAAGTAAATATCGATTTCCTGCGTGATACTGCCGTTATCGTCTTTCAGCTTTTCGTGAACCTCGATGCGCGATACAAACGTGTGTAAGATTTCCTGAGTTAATTCTGTAATATCTGTGTACTTTTTAGCAAGCGCAGCAAATCTTGCGGTGTTAGCCGTCTGGGATTGAAGCTCCTGCATCGTATGCTTCAAGTCTGATATTTCCGCTTTAAGCTGATTCTGCTCATCAGTGTATCCCTGCGACAGCATTCTGAACTGATCATCATCAATCGTACCAAGAACGTGATCTTCGTACAGCTTTCTGAAAATTATTCCGACCTCGGCAAGCCTTTTCTCGCTCTTTTTCAGTTTTTTGTTAGCTTCGGACAGCTCTTTTTTAGCAGCAGTATTTGACTCCCGACTGATATACTCAGCAAAATCATCTGTACGTTCTCTCGCAAACGCAGTCACATTCCGTATTTCATGCAGTACGATTTCCTTGAGATGACTTTCCTTAATACCGTGCATGGTACATTGTTCCCGACTATTTTTTCGATACGAAGAACAGATAAATTTCCAGTTTTCAGACTTCTCTCTTGCGTGTCTGTGAAAATATAACTTCTGTTTGCAGTCCGCACAGAAGACTATTCCGGCAAAAATACTTTTCTCTCCGCTCCTTGTGAACCTACGCTTGCTCTGCCTGAGTCGCTGAACTATCTCCCATATATTAATGTCGATTATCGGCTCATGAGTATTTTCAATCAGCTTGTGCTCGCTTTTGGGCAGCTTTAATTTCCGATGGTCTTTGTATGACGCTCTGCCGAACCTGAAATTACAAGTGTGTCCGAGATAGCTGACGTCCTCCAAAATATTTGCAACTGCGGTCGGATTCCAGCGGTAGGGATAGCTTGTATCAAAGTTAGAAATAACATTTCCCGTTTGACTGTACTCGTACATCGCAGGAGTGTATATCTGTTCTTCCTCAAGCCTGTGCGCGATCTGAGCCGGACCCAAGCCATCAGCGCATAGTTGAAAAATATATTTTACGACCAGCGCTGTTTCGGGATTGGGCAGAATTTTGTTGTGATCCTCCTGAGATTTCATGTAACCGTAAGGCGGACGTGAAGCGACTCTCTGCCCTCTTTCGGATTTTATTACACAGCTTGCCTTAATTTTTCTGCTTGTATCCTTGACGTGGAATTCGTTAAAAATGTTGTAGAATGCCGCCATATCGACAGCGGAGGAATCCGGATTATCGGAATCAATATTGTTATTGATCGCAATATAGCGGACATTTCTGCGCGGAAAATATTCCTCTGTGTATAATCCTACGTGCAGATGATTTCGACCAAGCCTTGAGAGATCCTTTGTAATTATTGTGCCGATCCTGCCGTTGTCCACATCGTCTATCATGCGTTTGAATGCAGGACGTTCGAAATCTACTCCCGTGTACCCGTCGTCAATGTAGAACGCGGTGTTGTAAAATCCATGTTCATCGGCATATTTTTGAAGTATATCTTTCTGATTTGAAATGCTGTTGCTTTCTCCCGCAAGCTCATCCTCGTGACTGAGCCTGCAATACAAAGCCGTTATCTTATTCGTGTCTGACATTATTAACCTCTCTTTCCGTCCATTATGCGGACTCTGTCAAACCGATTGAGATTACAGATAGTATATCACAATCGATTCTGAAAGTCCAGCGATAATCTATAAATTTATGATAATTTTTCAGCGGCGGATCTCAGCAAATATTTCAGCTTGTCCTCAGCTGTGGATTTTGAGGTCATATCAAACACCGAGTTGATGTTGTAAACAATTCCGTCAATGATCTCGGAACGACTTTTGATATACTTATCCTCAGTTTGCGTTATGCTGCCGGAGCAACAGCTTTCGTTTCTTTCTATAATATTTGTGTCCATATACCTCCTGCTCTCCGATATATATCGGAACAAATGTTGAGAAAATTCGTGTAAACAAATCAGTTCAGTCCTTTCGTTTTAAATTTTTTGTGCGAATTTGATACGCACCGATTTTACAATTCGTTATCATCAACCTCATAGGCGTTAACGATAACATCACCTTCGCCATATTCGCAAGAATTTTCAGCTATATTTTGTTCGGCAAATTCACGGTTGTTCCTTGCAATCAAATCGTCAAGGTTAACTTTACCCCTTGTCCTGCGAACGTTACGCACCGCCTCCTTGCGATACTCCGCTATAACTTTCGGAGGAATATCAGCCAGCTCCGACAGTATCATAATCACAATTTCTAGCTCAACTGCGTATCTGAACAAGCCTTTTGAGATTTTAGTTATCCCTGCCTCGCTACCTTTCACGATTTCATCTGCAAGATTTTTTGCGATGATATTCTTCTGCCTGCCGACTTCAATTGAGGAAACATACTCCCTTATCGCCTTGGCTATAAATTCTGAACGTGAGTGCGAAGTTTTCTCCGCATACTCATCACAAAGTTCCAAAGTTTCATTGTCTAAGCTTATTCCTATTTTCTTTGCCATAATTACCTCCGTTTCCTGCGGTATTACCTTTTGGTGCACACTCCAAAGGGCGATATTTCCGCATTTTTATTGATTTTTTACTTGCTGCGACACCTCCGTTTCATACTTTTGCAAATTAAGACTCCTTTTACTCGAGAGCCGAAAACCTCCGTAATTTCGGCAAAATATTGCGGTCAGCTTTGCTGTCCGCTGTGAGTGCGACACCGTCGCTTTAACTTGCAAATTATTAGTTATGCTTACTTTAACCTCTGCATATCCGGTATTTGTGCAGATTGACAATCGCCTTTTATTATCAGAATTAAAACCTCTCCCACATATCGCCCACAGCGGCTCACAAATAGCCTGTGTCGGCTTTTAAGCTGTTTCTGCTAGACTTACCCGACAAAAATTCAAGCCACGCAAATCGGCTTACGTTGCCTTTCTTTGCGTTTCAAACGGCGGAATTTCAATCCCCTTATTCGCAAGCTGACTTCTTATTTTATTAGCAGACATATGCAGTACTTCATCAAGGCTCATTAACTCGATTTCATAAACTTCATTAGCGGCAGGGTCAGTAACGTCATCAACAGGGTCGGCAGAATCACAAACAGTGACAGCGGATTTTTCTGCCTCAACTTCGTACTCATCAATCGCAAGCAACGTATTTAAAGGCTTTTCAAGCATTTCACTGTTACCGCAAGTGACAGCAGGGTCAGCGTTTTCACACTCCTTCGGCATAAGATTTCTGCCGTCACTGCTGTCACTTTTCATATCGTAATTCAGAATAATTATTCGCTGTCCGTTGCTGCGTTTGGATTCAAACGTTACTCCGTAATCCAGCAATTCATAAGCGTGCTGAATTAAATCTTTTTTGACACGATTTGAAAACACTTCTTTGTCCAGCAGAGCAGATAACTTTTCAGCAAGTTCAGTAGCAGAGCCTTTAAACTTTTTCTGAGTTACCATAAAGTCGTGAACAGCAAAGGGGAAATAGTCGGGTTCGATATTTTTAATCTCATCAGACACTTTCCATCTGCTGCTTTCAAACACAACATTGATCTCTTGATTTTCAATATCACGACCTACGCAATACAGTTTAGCTTTTCGACTTCCACGCTTGCTTTCAATCAGAACCATACTTCCGTCAACGCAACCGCTCAAACCTGTACTGCCTGAAATCATATTGAACGGATCGCCGTCGGAACACTTTCGTGTGTGATGAACCAGAACTATAGCTATACCAAGCTTGTCCGCAAGACTTTTTAGAACGGATAGTTCTTTGTAATCTGAACTGTAGCTCGACTCCGATTCGTTACGCACCATTTGTAAAGTGTCAATGAACACAATTTTCAAATCGTCAAACCGCTTCCTGCAGTATTCAATTTGTTCAGGCAGACCATTTGAAATTGATTCCGCCATAATTGCAAAGTTAAGATTGTCGGACGGCTCGTCTGTCAGTTCGTACAACCTGTTTTGCAGACGTATCAGGCTGTCCTCTAAACTAAGATATACCGCATGACCGCATAACGTTTCTTTTCCAAGCACCTTTTCTCCTTTTGCAATGGACAGGCACATATCGAGAGCCAGCCACGATTTACCGACTTTCGGTGCTCCTGCGAGAACGAACAATCCTTGCGAGATCAAACCGTCAACACAATATTCGATCGGTTTCATCGGAGTATTCATAATATACTCGCTGCTGTACATTTTTAATTCTTTCATTTTATCGACCTCCTTTTAATATGCAAAGCCGCTGACCTCGGTTCTGCAAACAAAAAACGCCGCAGATTTAGTTTTCTGCGGCGCGTTTTTAACTCTCTGATATTATTATATGCGGAAATTCAGAAAATGAATAAAATCACATAACATTATTTTTTTATTCAACACGACATTTTCAGTTGCATATTGCGGCAAAATATGATATACTTAATTTGGAAACTGTAAAAACGACAGCCTTGAGGTGTAATTATGTTTAACGATATTTGTTTTTATGTCAAAGGGAATATGATTGAGGTCAACGGTCAGGAATTTTTATTGGGCGAGCTTTCGGCATCATGTATGAATATACCTCCTTCCGAATTCGAAGAGATATATGATAAGTATAGATCGGCGGAATACATAATGAACCATGAAATCAATGCTGAAAAGGATAATTCCGTTGAATATATACCGCCCTTAAAAAAGGAGTGGGGCAGGCTGAACAGCATGATGGTCGAAATAGATACGGCTTTGAAAAAACATAAAATATTTCAGGTTCTTGATACTCAGAATGCTGTCGAATTTTTCAAAGGATTTACTGATATGGACGGCACAATTATGAATTCCGAAAACTGGGAGCTTTATTACAAGACCGCAAGTCTTTACAAGCCTGTGATCGATGATATTTTTAATTTCAATAAGACTATGTATTACTTTGTGAACGATTTTCTGTCACATCTTAAAAAGCTTGATCCCGAAAATTTTGCCGCCGCTTACTACGACTTCCTTACAAATCCTATGGCGTACAAGATGATTGCAAATCCTATCATGAATGAATATATGTCGTATACAAGCGCTGATTTTCTTGAAATGAATATGATCCCCAAAGAAATAACCGATGGCTGCGGAGAGTATGTAATTGCGGAATACTACCATGTTGATAGATTGCAGAGCTTTTTAAAGGTCGATTTTCTAAAAGGTCTTATGGCAGGACATCATATACGCAGATGTGAACATTGCGGACGATTCTTTCTTATGACCAAAGGCTACAAAACAAGATACTGCGACAAGGCTGCGCCTGAAAATCCGAGGTTTACCTGTAATCAGATGGCTTACAGAACGGTCAGAATTAAGGAAGAAAATGCGGATAATCCGAAATATCAGTCATATCGGCGCTGTCTTAACAGGGTTATGCGAAGCTATCAGAGAAAAGTTATTGATGAAAAACAAAAATCTGTTCTTCTGCGACAAGCAGAAGAACTGTACCATAGAGCAATGACCTCTCCCGAATTCAGCAATGAGGAATTTGAACAGCAAATGCAGTCTGAAAATCTTTACAAATTATGCGGTTTTGACGTTCCGAAGAGAGGCAGACCAAAGGCGGTTAAGAATGACAAATGAGGAACTGATATCGAAATATTATGACGGTAATATGCAAGCTTTATATGATCTGTACGAGCAGAATGTCGGGTTCATACAGAGCGTTGCTGCTGCGGTCGCAAAAGACTACAAAAATTATTTGCGTTTCAGCGATACCTTTGAAGACCTTGTTCAGGTTGGCAGTTTGACGTTCTTTGAAAAGCTGAAAGCAAAAAAATATGACGCAAGAAAGGGCAGTCTACTGACATATCTTACTCCCCAACTTCGATATGCAATGCAGGAGTTTATTGAAAATTTCAGTTCTCCGGCAGGACTTTCACATTCCGATTTCTCAAAAATACAAAGATGCCGCAAGCTGCATAATGAAGGTATGTCAAATTCGGATATATCCAAGGAGCTTGGCATGGACAGGAAAACCGTTCAAAGCTGTCTGTCATTCTCTTTTAAAACGGAAACGCTGATGATACGGGCGGAAACAGAGAACGGAATTGAGTACATTGAAAATCCTGGGCTTGTCGTTAACGATCTGCACCCCGATAACAAGGTTTACATTGAAGTTAGCCTTGAGCTTTTCAAGGAATTGTTTGAAAACTTATCAGCCAGGGACAGAGAAATTCTCGGCAGAAAATATGGTGCATTCGGGTATGAAGAGACCTCCGTTAACGACATTGCGGACTATATGCTGATCACCAGAAACGCTGTAAACAAGGCTGTTAATTCTGCAACAGAGATTCTTCGCAAGGAATACCATAACGGGAGTAAGCTGAAATGGTGGCGGTTGTGTAACCGGGCGGTTAAGGATGCCTTGGAGGGTAGGACAGCATAGGAATCCGTTGAAATATCTGACGAGTTTAAGGCGAAATTACGGGCGTTGGCGGAGTTTTTGGTTTTGCTGTATGAAAATGATAAACAAAAATAAATGGGGGGCATTATGCTTGCAATATACTTAACCTTAATTGATAACGAAGACGATAAGAAATCATTTGAGGATTTATATAATCAAAATAGGTCTAAGGCTTATGCGATTGCGTTTAATATTTTGAAAAATAAAACGTTAGCCGAAGAAGCTTGTTCGGAGACTTTTTTTAGTCTCGCAAAAAGTTTTCAAAAAATTAAAAATTTAGAATCTCACAAATTGGACTATTATATTGTCATTACTGTTAGAAACGTGTCTTTGAATTTACTGAAAAAAGAAAAGGAACACATTAAAGCTATGAATTTAAGCGAAGATATTCCCGAATTAACAGACGAGACGCTTTGTGACAGAAATTACGATAATATAGTTGATTGTATCAAGCGGCTTTCATATACCGATCAGGAAATTCTTTACCTGAGAATCACTCTTGGCATGAGGTACAGTGAGATTTCGTTAGCACTGCATATTTCCAATGCGGCGTCACGACAGCGTTTTCAGCACGCAAATGATAGTCTTGCAAAGCTGCTTGAAAAGGAGGGCATTTATAATGGATAACTATTCAATATTATCAAGAGCTATAGGCGAGGCTTTTGAACCTAAGCTTGATGAATTTATTGACTCTGTAAATTTTGATGTTAATGCCGAGTTCTCAGAAAAGTTCGAACGTAAGATGGACAAACTTATACGAAGAAGGAATAAACCGTATTTTAATCTGATATGTACCGGAGGAAGGCGAGCGGCGTGTATAGTGGCTGCCATAATAATTTTGTCGGCATCTTCACTGAGCGTTGAAGCGGTACGTGAGGCGGTTAATGATTTCTTTATGAGTATTTTCGGAGATCACACTGCCGTTTCGGTAAACAACGCTACTGAAAAAGATTATCCGGCAACTATCAAAGAAGAATATGCGATCTCAAATCTGCCCGACGGTTTTGAATTATCTGATTATAACCGAGATAGCGGAACAATATTCGCCGCTTATTTTAATGGTGATAAATATATCTTTTTCGAGCAATTCGTTCATGATAGTTACTCAGGTTATTTTGATAACGAACATTCTGAACTTGAATACTACACTGATGAATCAGGACAGGAATATCTTATTCAAAGTACCAACCATGATTTCTGTATTTCATGGGATAACGGCGAATATATTTTTAAAATCACAAGCAATTTGAATAAAAAAGATACATTATCTTTGTGCAAGTCTACAAAATCGAAATAAATCTTGAAAAACAGCTCACAAAAACGAATATTTTGTTGTCATTAAGAGTGTAAGAGGAAAAAATTCTCTTGCACTCATTTTTTTGTAGGAGGAGATATTATGAAAAAAATTGTACCTGTTTTTATGGCTTGCCTGATTTTCTGTTCGGTGGGAGGAACTACGGTGTTGGCTGCTGTTCCACCTGATAACGGCGGTATTGTTTCGCCTTGTTACTTGTATACTAATCAAGCATATAGCAATTTGAGTATTTCTGGTGGTGTGGCATCTTGCAAGAGTACCGTTTACGGAATATCGGGTACAACGACTAAAATCGTTGTAACTCAGACCTTGCAGGTAAAAGACGGAATGTCTTGGCGCAGGATAACCGACTGGAGCGAAACTTTTAACAGCTGGTACTGTAGTTATCCTAACTCGTACTCACCAATTGGCAGCGGAACCTACCGCGTTAAAACAGTTGCAAAGGTCTACAAGGGCACGTCCTACGAAACTATTACTGTTTACAGTACAGAAGTTTCGTAATAATCTACATTCTATGCTTTTTTGCAGAGAGGCTTGGTGATTCCAATGGACTAAGGTATATGAATTTTGGGTTTGTCTGACGTAGAACCAATATCGAACGATTACAATACGGACTGATAATATGCAGTATTCCGAATATATGGAGTTTATTCGGCGTATTGCGGAAACAGAGGAGAAGCTATGAACCTTAAAAGAAACTTTAAACGAATACTTTCCGGCGTAATGAGTGCAGCTATGGCGGCAACTCTTTTACCGAGTTTGCCGGCAGTAGCAGAGGAGGCAGCAGAAAAGTATCCCTACACAATGTTTGCCGCTTCTGATACAGAGGGGTCTATCACCATTAATGCTAACAATTTCTGTGTGAATGGAAATATAGCGACAAACGGCACAATAGTTTCAAATGGGAATTTGAACGTTAATGGTACGAAAACTGAGAATGCAGGCAAAGAAATGATATATATCTTTGATAAGATCGATTCAGCCTATTTTTCAGGCAATAATATTGATGAATATTCACAGGATTACACTCTTGAAGAAATAAACATAAACATCAATGATCCGCTGGAGGTTGAGGGTAATGCTACTCTTACAGGCAACATAAATATCAACACGGCGCTTAAAGCCTTTGAAGATGTTACCCTTAACGGCGAGGTAAAAAACACAAACAATTCTGTCATCTTTTCAAAGTATGGAGATATTGTGATTGACAGCCAGAACGTTAATCTTAATGGTCTGGTATATGCTCCTTTCGGCAACGTTGAGATAATGGCTCAGAATCTGAATCTCAATAATGTTGTCATTATTGCGGATACAATAACTTTCAACTGTCCAAGCGTAAACGCTAACTATAGTGGCAATGCTGGCGAATTGGTTGGCACTGTTTCAGAGCCTTTGGATATACCTGTCGATGAATGGCAGTATATGAAGGATGAAAACGACAATGGCTTACCTGATTTCTTTGAAGATATGAATAATTGGGAGCTTCTCAAAGATACCGATGGAGATAAGCTTCCTGACTGCGTTGAGCAGTATCTTGGAAGTGATAGCACGTTGGTAGATACCGATGGTGATCTTCTTGATGACTATTATGAGGTGTTTGTTACCGGAACTGACCCGACTTTGATTGATACAGATGAAAACGGAATTACAGACGGTGATGAGGATTTTGATGAAGACGGATTAACAAATCTTCAGGAGTATGAACTTGGTACAGAGCCTTATAATGATGATACGGACGGCGACGGACTTAATGACGGAGAAGAAATCAATACTTATAATACTGATCCGCTAAAGAAAGACACCGATGACGATGGTTTAGAAGACGGCGATGAAATCTATCTTGAAACTGATCCTACAAATCCCGATACAAACGAAAATGGTATTCTTGACGGTGATGAAAAGCGTTTACAGACGTTTATTCACAAGGTTGAAAACGAGGATTGTGCCGTTACAGAGGTTCGTGTATCTATGGAGGGCACGGGTAATCTCCAGAAAACCACAACCGTTGAGAGCATTATGAACAAGGATATACTCTGCTCAGAGGTTGTAGGTCTTGTGGGCGAGCCTTTTGAAATCAAAACGACTTCGCAGTTTGATAAGGCTACGCTTACTTATGTGATCGACAAGTCTAAACTTGGCGATACCGAATTTGACAATCTGCTATTTTTATGGTATGATGAAGAAAATGACAATTTTGTTGAGTTGGACACTATGCTTGATGAGGAGAACTCTACTGTAAGTGTGGAGACTACACACTTCAGTAAGTATATGATAGTTAATAGGGAAGAATGGTACAAAGCATGGTCTACTGAATTATATCCGAGTTATTATGATTATGCTCCAAGTGGATTAAGCACAGTTTTGTGTAGGTTTGTCAATCATATTGGACACTATTATTAAGAAATTCGATAGGCGAAAACCATTTGAGGGGACGCATAGGACGGTTGTTTGTTCGACTTAA
>NZ_JAOQJZ010000025.1:0-9874 GCF_025567495.1 Hominimerdicola aceti
TATCAGTAACGGCGACCCCCTCGAGATCTACACCAACCCCGACGGCGAGGTGATATTCAAAAAATATTCTGCCATAAACGAAATGTCCGAGGGCGCAGCTCAGGCAGCGGAAGTCATCTCAAAGCTTGGGGGAGCGCCTGCCGTGGTATTCGATAAGGACCACGTCGTGGCAGTGTCAGGCGTGCCGAAAAAAGAATATTCCCAGCGCCGCCTCTCCCCTGCCCTGGAGGAGCTTTTGGAAAACCGCAAAACCTTTGACTATACCGATACCACAGCCGAGCCGCTTAGAGCCGTCGAGGGTATCACCACCCACGCCCTCACCATCGCCCCTATCCTCACAAACGGCGATATAACAGGCGCAGTGGCTTTCATGGCTACCGACGATACCGAGCTTTGTACCGATAAACAATCCATGCTCGCCAAAGCCGCCGCAATGTTCTTGGGCAAACAAATTGAAGAATAATACCAAAAAGGACCGCCGCCTGACCGCAGCAGTCCTTTTTTCTGTACTATTATATCAGTCATTGCACCATGTCCTCCGCAGCCAAATAATAAACCCTCCGACCCATACAAATGGATCGGAGGGCAAACTGCAGACCACGCTGCGGTGGAGCTGATAGTCGGACTCGAACCCACGACCTGCTCATTACGAATGAGCTGCTCTACCAACTGAGCCATATCAGCATACAAGACTTAAGTATTATACACCAAAACCACACATTTGTCAACATTAATTCAAGATTTTTTTCAAAGCTTTGCAAAATCCCTATCAAATAGTCATATCATATGTAGCTTGTGAGTATAATGTATGAAATAAATACGTTTTCTTTCCACATCGTTATTTTGCACAATAAAAAAACGATGAAATATGCTTAAACGTTTCAAAATATCTTCGCAAACACCGAATATTCCAACTTTTCCGATCAAATGACTATCATATTTTCATATCAAGACAATATTTTAACAATATCATATGTTACAACACACTTTTCAACAATTATTATCCGAAAACGTTTAATGAATAAAGTTCTTTAATGGTTTTTGTAATTTCACATAACATAATTGTATACAAAAGAAATGTTTATATACATTTTTCACATACCACACAGCCTAGTTTCATATACCCCTCAGAAAATGCAGTGCATTTTCGCAGCTTTTTGATTAGCCTGTCAGTTTCTTTGTAACAAATTGATTACAATTGTCCAAATAGCATTGTTAAAATGCACAAAAGTAAAGTTGAAAAATTGGCTAAACCTCCATAATTTATTACAGAGGGCATAAAAATGTGAAAAAAGACTTGAAATTATGGCGAGAATATTGTATATTTTTATTAACGGAAACGTTTGAAATAAGTTTTCACGGAAAACATCAAGCGTAAACGTTTAAAATCTACGGAAAGGCGGAAATATCATTGGTTTCCTTAAAAGACATTTCCGTTCGCTGCGGAGTATCCGTCGCAACCGTAAGCAAAGCCCTCAACGGCCATAAGGACGTAAGCGAGGCAACAAGAGAAAGACTTATGAAAGCCGCCAAAGAAATGGGCTACTTCCCAAATTCTCAGGCAAGAGCTTTAAAGACCAACAGGACCTATAATCTCGGGGTCATGTATCTCGACGAAGCAGGAAGCGGTCTTACCCATGAGTTTTTCGCAAAGGTGCTTGACAGCTTTAAGACTACGGCTGAAGCAGCAGGATATGATATAACCTTTATAAATAGAGATGTGGGCAAGCAGAAAATGTCTACATACGAACATTGCAAATACCGCAATGTTGACGGTGTTATCATTGCCTGTACGGATTTTACGTCGCAGGACGTGTACGAGGTGATAAACGGAGATATACCAGTGGTCACGATCGACCACATCTTCGATTGCAGAACAGCGATCATGTCCAATAATGAAAAAGGTATGGAAGAGCTTATCAACTATGTGACGAAGATGGGGCATAGGAAGATCGCTTTTATCCAGGGCAACAGATCGGCAGTAGCCGAAAGACGTCTGGCAGGCTTCTATAAAGCTTGTATGACAAGAGGAATTTCAGTTGATCCCGATTGGATACTTAACGGTGATTATCATAACCCTGATCTGACTTATAAGCTGACAAAAGAACTTCTTAGCAGAGAGAACAAACCGACCTGCGTTTTCATGCCCGATGATTATTCAGCAATGGGAGCTTTCAATGCAGTCAAGGAAATGGGTCTTTCAGTACCGGAGGATATCTCGATAGTGGGCTACGACGGAATAGCTTATTCACAGCTTCTCTCTCCAAAGCTTACGACTTATCTTCAGGACACAGACCTTATCGGTGTAACAGCCGCAAAACAGCTGGTATCACTGATAGAAAACCCACAGACCACCTTTAAAGAGGTGATAACAGTCGACGGAAAGCTGCTGGAAGGCGGTTCGGTAAGCGACATCAATTAATTCAAGGCATTAATTTTCCGCAGAAATGCTGCGGAGCAAATCAAATAAACTAATGCGATTTTAAGGAGGAAAATTATTATGGCAAATCTTAAGAAAGTACTTGCAGGTTCATTGAGCCTCTGTCTGGCAGCTTCAATGTTCACAGCTTGCGGCAATACAGATTCATCTTCAACATCTGACAAGAATGGCGGCAGCACATCAAAGGCTGGCAACAACACAGGCATCAACAACAGCTCTGACAGAGTAAACACAGCTGAGCTTCACGGTGTGGATTCATCAGAGGATTCAAAGAAGACTCTTACAATTTACTGCTGGAACACAGAGTTCAAGTCAAGACTTGATAAGTACTATCCACAGGGCACATCAAACGAGCTTACATACAACGAGCTTGCTGGTGGTTCTAAGGAGATCGCAACTATCAACGGCGTTAAGCTGAACTGGGTACAGGTTGAAAACGAAGGTAACGCTTACCAGACAAAGCTGGACGAGGCTCTTAAGGGTCAGCAGGACAGCACAGAGAAGGTAGATATGTTCCTTATGGAAGCTGACTACGCTCTGAAGTATGCTAACGGCGACGTTGCACTTTCTATTCAGGACCTCGGCATCACAGACGACGATATGTCACAGATGTATCAGTACACAAAGGACGTTGCAACAGATACAAAGACAGGCGAGCTGAAGGGTGTATCATGGCAGGCAACTCCAGGTCTGTTCCTCTACAACACAAAGATCGCTGAGGACGTTCTCGGCACAAGCGATCCAGAGAAGGTTCAGGAAGCTGTTAAGGATTGGGATACATTCACAGCAACAGCTCAGAAGATGGCTGACAAGGGCTACAAGATGGTATCTGGTTTCGATGATACATACAGATGCTTCTCAAACAATATGTCTAGCCCATGGGTAACAGACAACAAGATCACAGTTGACCCACAGATCAAGGCTTGGGCTGACCAGACTAAGGAATACACAGACAAGGGCTACAACAACAAGACTTCCCTTTGGGACGATGCTTGGGCTGCTGGCCAGAAGATTGACGGTGGCGTATTCGGCTACTTCTTCTCAACATGGGGCATTCCTTTCACACTTCTTCCAAACACAGTTGACGAAGAGATCAAGGCTGATGGTTCAAACGCTAAGGAAGGCAACGGCGGTTATGGTCTCTGGAAGGCTTGCTCAGGCCCACAGGCTTACTACTGGGGCGGTACATGGATCTGCGGCGCTATCGACTCCGATAACCAGGATATCGTTGCTGATATCATGAAGGTTATGACTTGCAACAAGGACGTAGCTAAGGCTATCACTGAGGGCGAGCAGGACTACACAAACAACAAGGCTGCTATCAAGGAGCTTATCGACGGCGGTTATACAAACGCATTCCTCGGTGGACAGGATCACCTTGCACTTCTTACAGAGGCTGCTGACAAGATCTCCCTCGAGAACAAGCTTTCTGCTTATGACCAGGGCTGCAACGAGAAATTCCAGGGTGCTATGAAGGACTACTTCCTCGGCACAGTTGATTCATATGAGGCTGCTCTTGAGAACTTCAAGAAGAACATCACAGACCTCTATGGTAACCTTACTTGCGATTTCTAATCGTATAAAAAAACAGTATCTAATTAAATATAGGGGGTGGAGGTTATCCCCCCCTATTATTTATTAATCTCACGAAAGGAATAGGTATACTTATATGAAGAGAAAAAGCATAAGCTATGCCAAGTGGGGATATGTTTTCCTTATCCCATTCTTTGTAGTTTACATCATCTTCTCACTATATCCTCTGTTCCAGACTTTCTATTACAGCTTTACAGACTATGTTAAGGATCAGGGCTCTATCGGCGGTGGTTGGACAAGACAGGCTGTCGAAGTAACACCGACATTCTGCGGTTTCGAAAACTATTCAACTATATTCACATCAGGAAGTGATCTGCTTCAGTCATTCTGGAATACGATCATCATGTGGATAGTAGGATTTATCCCACAGATCGTTATCTCTCTTATCCTTGCAGTATGGTTCACTGACCTTCGTCTTAAGATAAAGGCTCAGGGATTCTTCAAGGCTGTTATCTATCTTCCAAACGTAATCATGGCATCTGCTTTTGCATTTCTGTTCTACAGCTTGTTCAGCAGAGGCGGCGCTATCTATGATCTTATCAAGGTACCACTCCTTGAAAGTGTTTGGGGATCAAGAGGTGTAGTTGGACTCATCAACTTCATACTTTGGTATGGTAATACAACAATTCTTCTTATGGCTGCTATCATGGGTGTTGATACATCACTCTATGAATCAGCACAGATCGACGGTGCAACTTCCAGCCAGACATTCTGGAAGATCACAATTCCGCTCATCAAGCCTATCATGTCATATGTTCTTGTAACATCACTCATCGGTGGACTTCAGATGTACGACGTACCTGCCCTCCTCACAAAGGATATGGGTAGCCCTAACGGAAAACTTAAGACCGTCGTAATGATAATCCAGGCAAATAAGCAGGGCGACATCGGTAAGGCGTCTGCACTCTGCGTAATAATCTTTATCGTTTCCGCTATTATCGGACTTGCACTTATGTTTGCGTCTGCTGACCATGACGGAAAGAAGAAAAAGAAGAGAAGGGGGTAAGCTGAAATGCCAAGAAGTACTGAAATAGTTGGTGAAAAGACGAATAGTACTGGTCTTATCATACATAGGATAATAGCTTATGTTGTCCTTGTTCTTTTGGTCGTTGTTTCACTTTTCCCATTCTATCTTTTGATAATCAACGCAACACGAGGCAGATCACAGGCAGGTATCAGATGGTATCCTGACCACTTCCTCGCAACAAACTTCAAGAACCTTTTCAGCGGTTCAACAGCCGTAGCATACGGAAGCGTATGGCGTTCACTGGCTAACTCACTGTTCATATCAGCTTGTGCTTCATTGCTCAGCGTATACTTCTCAGCACTGACAGCATATGCAACACACGTTTACCAGTTCAAGCTGAGAAAGTTCGCAGATATGTTCATTCTCATCGTAATGATGGTTCCAACACAGGCTTCAGCTATCGGTTTCTACCAGTTCATGAACAAACTTGGCTGGACAGATACTTATATTCCGCTGATAATTCCTGCTGTCGCAGCACCAGCTACATACTACTTCATGAAGCAGTATATGGCGTCTGCACTTCCGCTTGAGATCGTAGAAGCCGCCCGTATCGACGGCTGCGGAGAGTTCAAGATCTTCAACAAGATCGTTACTCCTATCCTCAAGCCTGCATTCGCAGTTCAGATCATCTTTACATTCGTAACAAACTGGAACAACTACTTTATGCCAAGACTTATTCTTACATCAAAGAGTAAGTACACGATCCCTCTGGTACTCAACGCAATGCGTTATGCAGGACCACAGGAGAAGGACGTGGGAATGTTCAGCTTGTACATCGTACTTGCTATCCTCCCTGTAGTAATTGTTTACCTTTGTCTTTCAAAGTTCATCATTCGTGGTGTTGCTCTGGGAAGCGTAAAGGGTTAATACGAAGCTTCAAACAGCGTACAGTTTTTCTGTACGCTGTTTTTTTTTTTCTATTCATTCCTTACTTCTCTTGCCTATTCACATAAAAGCTTCGTTTGCATACCTTTGCTATTGACCGTTATCTCCATTCTGCTCACTCTTTTTCCATTTACGCCATATCCATTACAAATTATTTTATCCGTGATATCCTCGCCGCAATACCCCTCATATGTGATATGCTCCACCAAATACTCCCTCTCTGCAAACTCTATCCTATCTTTAAGCCCGACAGCTACATTATTGAGCCACTGCTTATCAAGACCATAATACTTCTCCCTCGTGATACCATGTGGTATAGTTTTACCGCTTGAATAGCTATATCCATACTCCCCGTCCACGTTTTTCATATATATCTTCGACAGCATCGATCTCGTATCAAGCTGTTTTCCGTATTCAATAATACGCTGAGTACCGATATTCACCGAAAGGATACTCAGCGACACATTGACCTGCCTGTCCCCTCTGATATATGCACGCCTGCCGTAAGCCTTGACCGCATATACGCCGATAGCCTCCCACAGTGTAGACTTCTCTTTGATGTTCACATAATTCACAGTGTCAGTTCCACTCTCGTAGGTTATCTCACTTGAGGGGCTGTAGCTCTTCATAATATTCGTCAAACTCACCTTAGACCATACCCCAGGTTCAGGCTCGTTCTGCCCCAGCATAAGTGTTATCCCACGGCTTATAAGTTCAAGAACAGTTTTTCCGCCTCTCACCCTTGTTCTGATGTAATCCGCAGGACCGTAGTGCATACGCCTGCTGCCTATATAAAGTGCCACACGCCTGATATTGTTAAGATTTATGCTGTTATTCAGAACGACAGACGCTCTAAGTTCACTGTATGGCGTATAGCGGTCTTTCACAAGCCTTGCTGAAACAATGTTTCTATAGTCCAAATTGCCACTGCCAATAAGTTCAAACCTGATGTATATCTTCGCCATTATTCCGCCCCCCTAAGCTTTATAATAAGGCTTCCGATCATCCTGTCAGGCTGAAAATCCATTTCTATCTCTGAGAGTATGTATCCGCTGTATAAGACCCCGTCTGCCGTGAAATTGATCGCCTTTCCTCCGTTCTCGCTTAGAGCAGCCCAAGCGTAAGCCTTGTCCGACGGAGCGATCCTGCCGCTGAACTGAAATATCTCCGCTGCCTTGCCTGAGATATTCCGCAAAATGCCATTCACAGCCTTTGTTTCCTCCTGAATGTAACCTCCGCTTCGCTTAACTCCGTCCATGTAAAATGACCGTGTGCCGATGTCAAGCTTTATCTTTCCCTTTTTACTCACTTATATCCTCCTCACTGCAAATGCCGATACTAAGCTCTGCCTGCCTTTCGAGCCTGTGAAGGGGCAAAGTTTGAACTGCGCCTCCAAGCTTTGCGCTCTTTACATTCAGAACCTCGCTTTTTGCAAGCTCCGCCATAACGCTTTCACACTTTTCCTGAAGCTCCTCCATGTCATCGTATTTTCCTGCCTTGCCCATGAGCCGCAGGTCGATATGACATATATACTCAGTGTAAAGCTTTTTGCCGCCCTGCCCAATGACTTCATCGACCACATCATAGCCTTTAAGTCCATAGAAGCCAATTGCTTCCCCACTGTGCAATAGACTGTCAGCCGAAGTGTATTCACCCATTGCAGTAAAGCCTGCTCCGTCAAGTATCTTTTTTATCTCTGCCGCCATTTCTGTCCAGACTGTCATGGCTCGTCCTCCTTCCTAATATGCGATAACGGCATTGAATACAAAGCCGTCCTTTGAGAAAAATCTTTCCGCCCTTGAAACTGCACTGTCACGAAGCTCTCTTGCCGCCTTTATCCTGTTCTCCTCGTCAAAAGCCTCCACCGCCTTGCCCTGCGCCGTAAACATGACCTTGTATTCAGCGGCTTTCAGACAAATAAATCTGTAAAAGACCTCCGCTGCCGCCGCAAATTCGCATATAGCCGTCCCACCCTCAGCGACCATTCGCTCCTGGTCAACAGCCTTTTCCATTTCGTCAGCACACACCGTTATAAGCCCTGCATACACCTCAGCCGACGTGCTGTCAAGTCCGCTTAGCTCCATGAAATTGCTCTTTACATTGTCTTTGCTTATTGCCATTTTCCTGCTCCTTTCAAAAAAAATATACCCGCCCACCGTCCCTTTTTTTCATTGTCCTCTCAGCTTACTTTGTAGTTTTCAGCGTCTTTACAGCACCGCTCGTAAGTACAGAGAAACCTGCAAGCACTGAGCAAACGATCTCTTTGCACTGATTAGTAATAAGCTTATCGTAGTCCACGATAACATCTCCTCCAAGCACCATTTCAACAGCACTGCTCTGGTCGATGCCCACCGCAATACCGCCTGTGAGCTGAGGGCATTTTACAAGCGTTACACCATATGGCGTCTGAACTGTGCCGCCTGCCATATAGTCGCCAATGCAGTATTTCATCTCGTCCATAGCAAGGATCTTAGCCATAACATCAGGAGTACAGATCATGGTCGTCATGTTAAACTCGCCCATGGAAGCCCAAAAAGCCGCCAGATCAGCGTAAGTAAGCTCATTGCCAATAAGAGTCTGAGCTGTAATACCTCTTGTTATCTCAGTCATAGCAAAGCTGTTCACATCTCTGCTTATAGTCGCTCCAAGGTTTCTCAGCACCACGCCAAAAGCCTCAAGCTTCTGCTTCCTTACAGACTCAAAAGAACAGTTAAGACGTCTTGCAAACTTTGTAAGAGTCTTACTGTTGGTGCTAAGTCTGACAGTTGTGATAGGCACATTTCCACCCTCTGCCACAACGTCAGTTGAACCTGACTTTGTAACGTTCAGACCTCTGAAATCCACTCCGTCAGTGTATGAAACAGCCGCCGCTACCTTGCCCATGATAGAAGCCTCGTCCATGCCCTGCTTGACAGTGCGTCTTATGTACTCAGGAAAAAGCACTGCCGACTCAGTGGAAATGAAGAATTTCTCCACCCTGTCAGAATTTGCACCCTTTACCTTGATGTCAAAACGCTTGAGCTGTCTTTCAAAAGCGTCAAGACCTTTAAGCTCGGTGTTCTCATAGTTTGCGTCAGGATCAAGCTCAGCCAGCGCCTGTGTGAATGTCTTGCCTGTGATAGAATAAAGTCCCTTTTCAAGTTTGATATTGTTGTACATATTATTTTCTCCTTTTCAATAATAAAATTTGTCCGATTTTTTGTACTGATTTTCGTATCATCGAAAACCATTTGTCTTTTCGGGTGAACACTGTTCGCCCCTACAGTGATGATATCACATTCTAGCATTTAAGCCCCTATCTCCACATTGTCATCGCCCCCTTTCACATCTGTCCATTACATCTTGTAATCACCCGTGATAAAGCTCTCCCTTTCGGCTTTGTAGACCTCCTCATTCTCAGCCGCCTGCTTTTCAAGCCTGCCACGGAAGTCGATAAGCTCCGTAACTGTCATAAGCTCCGCAAGTTCTTTCACACGCTTTGCACTCATAAAAGGCTTGCAAAAATAGCTGAGCCTTAAAACGTCCTTTTCAAAGGCTTCCCTCGCAAGGGCAAGCTCATAGCTCTTGTCGGTGCTTTCCTGCTTCTCCCTTAAAGCAAAACGCTTCGTTACCCCTGCGTTCACCTGTGCAGGCACTGCCACGAACGACCACTCGTAAGCGTCAAGCGGCTCGTCAAGAATGTGATAACACAGCTTACCGCCATATTCACCGCCCTTTTCATGGTCACAGCCGCCCTTATACATATCCGCTCCGCATACAGAGCAAAGCTTCTTTCCCATGGTGCAGCTAACGGATACCTCTTTCTTTATTCCGCCCTGGATCTCGCTTATAAGGTCGCCGTTAGAAGCAGTTCGCACCATGTAAGCCTTTGCCATAAGCCTGCGGTAGACCTCTCCGTCTGTCGTAGTTTTCTCAGGCAGAGTTTCCAC
>NZ_JAOQJZ010000026.1:0-8754 GCF_025567495.1 Hominimerdicola aceti
TTAAGTCGAACAAACAACCGTCCTATGCGTCCCCTCAAATGGTTTTCGCCTATCGAATTTCTTAATAATAGTGTCCAATATGATTGACAAACCTACAAAAAATAGCTATGCCTCCATTAATAGTTTCGGAGACATAGCCTCATGTTGCGTTATTTTATATTCATCGAATATGGTCTATTGCCTGATTTAAGAGTGGGTGTACTTATAAGTGCTTCACAGAAGACAGCGAGAGAACGCCGAAATACAATGTCACTTGGGTCGATAAGCATGGGGTTACCCATGACGGTGTCGTGGGCGGCGACCCGAAATGCGACGGTCACAAGCTCCCGTGCCTGTTTGAAGCAGGCTATTACGAACCGCATTATATGACCACCGGCTCCAAGGAGCGCATCTTCCCGCATACCTTTGTGCTTGACATTAGCTATGACGCAGTGGGCGGCGGCAGAGTCGATGTGCTCAGATGTTCCGTCTGCGACTATATCGTTCCTGTGAAGAGCCATGTCCATGATTACGGCTGGAACTGGGACTGCACCGGCTTCGGCAGTATCTATGAGTATACCTTCAACATCGGCGGCTCGACCAAGACGGTGGAGCAGCTCATCCTTGAATCCGGCTATGCCCACCCCGAAAAGTGCAAGGTTCCCGGCTGCGAGGAGTTCATCATGGTTCCCCATAGCTGGGGCCGCTGGAATGTGGTCAAAGCCCCCGATACCGAGGGCGATAAAGGCGGCATGGAAGCTGAATGCAGCGTCTGCGAATACAAAGAGACGGAAGGAATTGACGGCGATTGGACAAAGGACACCGCACTTGTGACGGTGAAAAATGGCCGGGCAACCCGTATGATCGTCAAGCCCGGCGACAAGATCAGGCTTTATCCCGAGGAGAGAACCGGTCAGAAAGCCATCGGCTGGAAGGTGGAGTATCGCCGCGAATACAATGAGTATGACATCACCAGCGGTACGGGATTACCTGTTACTAAAAATTGGAGTGCCAACGAGGCGAAGACCCTGTTCAAGCTGGTGACCAACGGCTCCGCCCTCGAGTGGGGCTGCACGATCCCAGAGTTCAGCGCCATGGGTGCCCCCGGCGGCGGCAGTTTCTTCTTTGAGCCTGTCTATGCAGGCTGTGACCACAGCGGCGGCACCACGGTGCTCAATGCGAAGGAGCAGATCTGCGACCGTAAGGGCTACACCGGCGACACCGCCTGCGCAGACTGCGGCCATGTCATCAGTGCCGGTTCGGATATCTACCCACCTGCAAACGCCGGTCATACCGGTCCACTGCAGCCGCTGTACTACTACGGCACGGCCAACTCGGCAACCACAGACGCGAGCCATGGCGGCAAACGCTATAACGCCAAATCGGGAGACTGCCGACACCGCGCCTATGAGGGCGACTACCGCTGCACGGCTTGCGGCGGCACCGTAAAGGGCGAGACTGGCGACTTCAGGCATAGCGGTCCCCTTGAACTGCGGGATGTAAGAACGGCGACCTGTACAGAGAGGGGCTATTCCGGCAGCCAGTACTGCTCAGCGTGCGACAGGATCGCGAAGAAGGGCGTCTCAACCCCGTCCCTCCACGAAATTGCCGATAACTACAAGCTGATCAATGAGGTTAAGCCAGGATGCACCACCTCAGGCTATAGCGGTGACCAGCAGTGCACAGCCGGCTGCGGACAGATTATCCGCTACGGTCATGTCGTTAATAAGCTCAGCCACGACTGGGACGGCGGCAAACCTGCAAAACAGGGCAAGAGCGAAGGAATTCTCTACACCTGCCAGCGTGCCGACTGCGGCGAGACAAGGTTCGTCAGAAGCTCCGACGCGACCGAGTTCACGGTCACGGTCATCAAGGGCACGGCCTCCGTTGCCGCAGGGACACTCATCACGGACAAGATCGCGCAGAACACCGTTGTGACCGTTACGGCGGACGCACCGGAGGCAGGCAAGGTCTTTGACAAGTGGGTCGTGCTGGAGGGCAATGTCACTCTGGCAAACGCCACCAAGGCAACTACCACCTTCACCATGCCCGGCAATGATGTGAAGCTCGAGGCCACCTATAAGGATGCGCCTCCAAGCCATACCCACAGCTACGGAACCGAGTGGAAGTATGACGACACCGATCACTGGCATGAGTGCGAGTGCGGCGATAAGGCCAATATTGCGGCTCACAGCGCCAGCGAGTGGATCGTTGACACGGCAGCTACCGAAACCGCCGACGGCGCTAAGCATAAGGAATGCACCGTCTGCAAGAAGGTTCTTGAAACCGCACCGATCCCCGCAACAGGCAGCAATCATACCCACAGCTACGGTACAGTGTGGAAGTATGACGGCACCAACCACTGGCATGAGTGCGAGTGCGGCGACAAGGCCGACACGGCAGCACACAGCTTCCAGTGGGTGATCGACAAGGCCGCTACCAAGGAGGCCACCGGCATCAAGCACGAGGAATGCACCGTTTGCGGCGCCAAGCGCAGCGAGAATACGGTCATCGACAAGCTCCCCGACGGCGGCAACACCGACAATACAGGCAGCAGTGATAATAACACCAATAAGCCAGGAAATGACGACTCCACCAAGTGTCCTCAGACCGGTGACAGCAGCAACCACATCGGTTGGCTGGCTGCTCTGTGCGGCGTTCTGACTCTGCTGGGCGTAAGCGGCAAAAAGAGAAAGGAATCCAAGGTTAAATAAGCCGACGCTTCCGAAATCAAAATAGCCTAAACACAATAGGCGGTGACGGATCATTCCGCCACCGCCTATTTTCCTGAAAGCGAGCTTGCCAGCAAGTCCCTTTCCGAAAGGCGGCAAGCGACACCCACATTCTGACCATGTATCCCCAGCCGAACGGGGACGGCAATCTCCGGCGCTCTTTCTTTATGCCTTCGACAAAAATCAGAGCAAAGCTCAAAAATCTTTTAGAAAATTAAAAAACTTGGTTGTAGCCCCCTCAACTTTTCAACATGGAAAGTGAGGGGGCTTTCTCTATAGCCTCCGCCCGTTCTTTGAAAACCGAATAGTACAGCGCATCCTTTTGTAGGGCGTAATTTTTTTGTGTCTAAAAGCAAATCTACTCACTGTCAAAAGCTTGAACTCACTACAAATAAAAAAAATGGTAACACCAGCAGGAAGTTATTTTCCTGCTAATGTTACCTCATTTACAAGTATCACAAGATTTAAAGGGGAAATGATAAAGTCTTTGTAATGCTTATCGTAATTCTTGTAGCTTTACGCTTAATTCTTGTAAATGTTTTTTGGCTCTTTAGTTTGATAGCCACCATACATTGATGCACATCCGCAGGCAGCTATACCCATTCTCTTAGTTGCTCTGGCAATAAGGCTGGCAAGCAATTTCTTAAATGATCTCATTCTTATCACACCTCTTTTCTTTGATCTTCGCTGATATTATTAAAACTGCAATTAATAGATTTGTTAACAGGATCATAGATCCAACCATCTGATATCTATTGATAATCGCCCCGCCAAACAGATCAAGCAACAGAAAAACTATCATTCCCATCGCTTTGAACTTTGGCTTTTTTTCTTTTTCTATAGGCTTATTTTTGTTCTCCACAGGGCAGAATACAAAAGCTATTATCTCTTCAAACACCACAAAGGCAGCTATCACCCATATATTTATATATCCGCATACCTTGTCATTAAGAAAAGCTGTAGCAATAAATGTTGAACACATCAGCAGATTGCATCTGAAATATGTATCTGCATGATACCCTCCGGTAATAACCCTGACAGCAATAAACACTGCCAAATATATCACGCTTTCCAGCAAATGCCCTGTCAATGCTCCCATAAGCAATACAAGCACAATGTTTAACATTGATGAGATAGTTATTTCTATGCCATACCGATAAAAATCCTGTACCTCATCTGCTTTGCCGATAGCTTCCTGCTCGGTCAAAAAATTAAGTATACCCGATACAACAAGATCCATAAACTACCGCCTCGCTTTTGTCTTACCCTAATTTGAATTTTACTAGAATAACAGCAATATGTCAAGCTTTTTGGAATGAGTTGCAGGTTTTTGTCACGAAATGCAGCAACGGTCCAGAACAATTAGTTCAGGACCGTTGTATCTGCCATCAATGTTACCTGACAGCAAAACATTCCCTCCGACTCATAGAAATCGCATCTGCCATTATATTTTCTTGCTATCTCTTTGATTATTGAGGTCCCCAGACCATGCTGCTTTTTATCAGCCTTTGTGGTCGTAAGCCTTGGATTACTATCCATAACGGAATGATCTATTGAATTTTTTATCAAAAACGTATATGTATCCGTTTCTCGGTCGATCTTCAGATACAGAAATTTATTTGCGTCGTCGGCTATTTTCTTGCATGCCGTTATAGCATTCTCCAACGTGTTGCTCAACAGGTCGCAAAGGTCAGTTCCCTTTATTCCCTCAAAATCTGAAACCGTTATGCATGATATTTTTATCCCCAAGGAAGAAGCCATCGTAAGCTTTGCGTTAACAATAGCATTTACAATGTTATTTTTCGTTTTAACATAGGGCTCCGACTTTCCGATAAGGTCAAAGCTTTCTGAGATAAATTTTCTCGTTTCATCTATTTTTTGGACTTTCAACAGTTCATTAACCGTTTCATATTTGTCTTTTATATCATGCCTTAGTTTTCTCATGGCGTCATATTGCGACTCGGCGTTTCCGATAAACTGCTCAAGATACTGCTCTCTTAGTTTGACTATCTCCATTTCCTTGAGCTTCCGATTCTTTTTTATCAAAGAATTTATTATCCAGAATATAAGTATATTAAGAACAAAGACAAGCATATATGACAGATTTATATACAGCCTATGGCCATCGTCTGCCGACAGGGACAGTTCATGTATTACCATAACGAGAGAAAACGAAATAATAAGCACTGCAATTATCGTAACCCAATCTGAAGCCGTATAATCATCTGTGTGTTTAAAGGCCATCAGTATTAATCTAAATACAATGAATATAGAGATCTGGATCATTATAAGCGTCACAAATCTAAGCAAGCTTTGTTCGACCACAAGCTCCCTGAGGGATATTTTAAAAAATGACGATACAACATTTAGTTCCAATGACGTTATCAACAAGATCGCAACCTGCGAGAGGGATATGGAAAGAAATTTCTTTACTGCATTGTCACTAAAAAAGCAAAACGCAAAAACAAGCAGACTTGCCCAGTACAAAGCACTTCCAAAGCCCTCAAATACAGTGAAATAATTAAAAGCAGTGACCAGACAGCCTTCACAAACGGCAAATATAACAGCCCATATCTTAGCCCTTTCATGAGATCTTGGCGTAAGAAATTTATATATAAACCATGTTTCCAAACCGCCCTGATAAAAGTTTATCAAGATCTCAAATATCGTCCACAATGTAATAGTCATCACTTTCTCCTCAGATATTCAGTCAAAGCGTCGTCAACTGCATTCTTATATCCTCGGCTCATGGGAAGCTCTGAACCGCTTTTGAAGATCACTGTTTCATTTGAACGGCTTATGTTAAAAACATATTTCAGATTGACGATATATTTTTTATGCACCCGTATAAAATCAAATTTACGATAAGCTTCTTCTATCTCGCCAATGCTATCTCTGACTGCAATAGTATCCTTATTATTTGCAAAATGATATATGATGCTGTGGCTATTGCTCTCTATATAAGTTACATCCCGAAGCTTTACAGAGATCCTTCCCTGCTCCCTATTCTCCAAAACCACTGTCTTTTCCTGCTTCAGTGCGTCCGTCAACTGTCCTGCTACCATATGGAGCCTATCCTTCATAACATCAGCGTCAGGATCTTTGCAGATAAAATTCAGCGGTCTGAAATTAAAGCTGTCATAAACCAGCTCCTGATGACTTGTCACAAAGATCACAAAGCAATTACCATTCTGACCTAGCTGCCGCGCGACTTCAAAACCGGTCATTTCAGGCATATCAAGGTCAAGAAATATAGCCGAAAAAGGCTTTTTCCCATGGCAGTAAAAAAAGCTCTCAGCTTTGGTAAACGTTTCTATTTCAGCCTTGACCGACCTTGATTCAAGTTCATTTGCCAGCATAGATTTAAAAAACTGAAGAAAAACAGCATTATCATCACAAACTGCGATCCGCATTTTTTCACGTCCTTTTATAACATAGTCTATGTACAATTTTATATTACCATAATTATACCATAAGGTCAAGCCATAAGGCGTTTCACAGCTTCCTGCGTCAAGACCACACCTTGCTGCAAACAAAAAAAGGGCTGTTCTAACAGCCCTTCAGTCTGCCGCAAAAGTGTAAGACCAACGTCCCACTTATTTAGGTCTTTTCCAACTTATTTCGTTTTGGATCCCTACGCCTTAGGCTTTTTCATAGTAAGCGAAATACGCTTTTTCTTCAGGTCAACGTTAAGTATCCAAACCTTAACTACCTCACCGACCTTTACGACCTCAAGAGGATGCTTTATATATCTGTCGCACATCTGAGAAATATGTACAAGACCGTCCTCGTGAACACCGATATCAACGAACGCTCCGAAGTCTATAACGTTTCTCACTGTGCCCATAAGCTCCATGCCCGGTTTCAGGTCTTTAAGATCCATAATGTCGCCACTTCTCATAAGCGGTGGCGGCAGCTCGTCACGAGGGTCACGACCAGGCTTTTCAAGCTCCCCTACTATGTCCTTTAACGTGGGAGCACCAATGCCGATATCTGTGGCAAGCTTCTTCATACCCATTGCATTGACTTTCTCAGCTATCTGCTTTACGTCACCCATGTCCGCAAGGCTCAGCCCGCACCTGTCAATAAGCGCCTGTGCTGCCTTGTATGACTCAGGGTGAACAGCCGTGTTATCCAGCGGATTTTTTCCGCCACGCACTCTCAAAAAGCCTGCGCACTGCTCAAATGCCTTTGCTCCAAGCTTTGGCACTTTCATAAGCTGCTTTCTCTCTGTGAAAGCACCGTTTTCCTCACGGTAGGAAACAATATTCTTTGCAACTGTCATATTTATGCCCGATATGTATGACAACAATGAGTATGAAGCCGTATTAAGGTCAACGCCTACTGAGTTTACGCAGTCCTCAACAACGCCCTTTAAAGCCTCGTCCATTCTCGCTTTTGGCATATCATGCTGATACTGTCCAACACCTATTGCCTTTGGGTCTATCTTTACAAGCTCTGCAAGAGGGTCCTGCAAACGGCGTGCTATTGATACTGCCGAACGAAGTGAAACGTCATACTCAGGAAACTCCTCAGCCGCAAGCTTGGAAGCGGAGTAAACGGAAGCGCCTGCCTCAGACACCACCATGTAAGAAACTTTCTGCGGAATTTCTTTGATAAGCTCCGCTGTGAACTGCTCTGTTTCTCTTGAAGCTGTGCCATTGCCTATGGAGATAGTCGTAACGCCATATTTCTTTATAAAGCCCGTCAGAATACGCTTAGCACGCTCTGTATCCTTCTTTGGCGGAGTAATGTAGATTATTGCAGTGTCAAGCACCTTGCCCGTAGCGTCCACTACAGCGGTCTTACAACCGTGAGCATATCCTGGGTCAAGACCAAGGGTAACAGTGTCTTTAACAGGCGGCTGCATAAGAAGCTGTCTGAGATTTGAGGAGAACACCTTTATTGCCCCCTCCTGAGCGTTTGCCGAAAGCTCCGCCCTTATCTCACGCTCTATGGACGGATAAATAAGTCTTTTATAGCCGTCCTCACAAGCAGCCGTAACAAGCTGTCCGCACTCTGACTTGTTTTTCACATATCTTGACACGCAGGCTCTCTCCCCTGCGCCCTCGGGGACATTCACTGATACTTTCAGAACGCCCTCTTTTTCGCCTCTATCCAAAGCCAAAACTCTGTGACCTGCTATCTTTCCCACAGCCTCAGCGTAGTCATAATAGTTCTCATACACTGACTCGGCATTCTCATCAGACGCTTTTGAGCTTATCACGCCTATCTGCGAAAACAGCGTTCTTATGTATTTTCTCAGGTCAGCGTCGTCAGAGATATCCTCTGCGATTATGTCCATTGCACCCTGCAACGCCTCATCAGCCGACTTTACGCCCTTTTCCTCGTTGATAAATTTTGACCCCTCGACCTGCGGGTCGCATTTCTTATCCTGGGTCAGGATAAGTTCAGCCAGTGGTTCAAGCCCCTTTTCTCTTGCCACCGAAGCCCTTGTTTTACGCTTCGGCTTGAAAGGTCTGTAGATATCCTCCACCTCCACAAGGGTCTTTGCATTTTCGATAGCAGACATTATCTCGTCTGTCATTTTCTCCTGCTCAGTGATAGAAGAGATTATCTCGCCTTTACGTTTTTCGAGATTTCTCAGGTAAGTGAGCCTGTCAGCGATCTCTCTAAGCACCTGATCGTCCAGCGAGCCTGTAAGCTCCTTTCTGTATCGTGCAATAAACGGTATAGTTTTATCGTCATCAAGAAGTGCAACAGTGTTGTCTATCTGCTCCTGTCTGAGCTTAAATTCTTCCGCAAGGGTTTTGTTAATGTCCATGTTTTTACCAATCCTTTTTATTACTTTTTGCGTATTATCATATATAATATTATAGCACATTTTCGATAAAAACGCAACGAAAATGCGGTCGAAAACTGTAACAAAGATAATATATAATACATATAGGATCAATCAGAAAATTAATAAAAGCAGGCAAAAATTGTAGGTTTGTCAATCATATTGGACACTATTATTAAGAAATTCGATAGGCGAAAACCATTTGAGGGGACGCATAGGACGGTTGTTTGTTCGACTTAA
>NZ_JAOQJZ010000027.1:0-5153 GCF_025567495.1 Hominimerdicola aceti
GTTTTACCTGTCCCATTCCTTGACACTCTCCTTCTTTTTTATTATATTTTCGTGGGTGGATTGTGTCAAGTTTTATTATACTACATCACTTTTATCGAATATCTTCTGAAATATGGAAAATCTGACAAAAATAGCGGACTGTCAGCCAAGACTGTTCACGATATCATAGTAGCAATGCGTTCGATTGCTAAGTATTCAGAGCAGGAGTATGGCTTGAGTAATCCAATGTGCAGTATTTCTAGGCCAAAGATCCAAAGAAATGAAATTTCGGTACTGAACGAAAGCGAGCGTAAAAACTTGCAAAACCATTTAGTTAATAATCTGAACAACACAAACATTGGTATACTGCTTACTATGTACAGCGGTATGCGTATTGGCGAGATTTGTGCTTTAAAATGGAGCGATATTGATTTGCAGAGTGGCATTATCCGTATTTCAAAAACTGTTCAACGTATTAATGAGAAAATTGGAAATTCAAAAACAAAGATCATTGTTGGTTCACCAAAAAGCAGGACATCAGAGCGGAAAATTCCAATACCAAACTTTCTTGTAAACATTCTTAACGAAAGGCGACAAAATGAAAACAATTATATTCTTTCCGGAACTCACAAGCTGATCGAACCGAGAACAATGCAGAACAGATTTAAATCCGTCCTGAAAAAGTGTGGAATACGAAACGTTAATTTTCATTTACTGCGTCACACATACGCTACTGTTTGTATTGAGAATGGCTTTGATGCTAAAACTGTCAGCGAGTTGCTAGGTCATTCTAATGTTAATATTACACTTAACCGCTATGTTCACTCATCGCTTGATACAAAAAAGAAATATGTTGAAAAACTCAATTTTGTAGCTTAAAAGTTTTTAGCCGTCAGAAACATCTGATTGGTAGTAAATAATGCATGATTTTACGTTGATTTTTTGCCTTTTTGCCTGTAGGTGCAGATTTTGCGAAAGGTTTGTCTTATCTGTATTAATGTATTATACCACGATTTTAACAAATTATGTATTGATTTTACGTAAAATATTTGGTACAATGTTAATTAAGGCAGGTGAGCGTCGTGATTAGAATTGCGGTAGTAGATGACGAAAAATATGTATGTGCCCAACTCAAAAGATCATTGCTAGAATATCAGTTCAAATACAATTTGGACTTTGACGTTGATATATTTTTAACATGCGAAGATTTATATGAAAGATTGCAGTCCTCAATGGGCTATCATTTAATTTTCTTGGATATAGAATTTCCTAATATGAATGGAGTGGATTTGGGCAAAAAAATCAGAGGCAGGATTGGGGATATAAGGACTCAGATAGTATTCATCTCGGCTAAAGATTCATACGCAATGGAGTTATTTTCTGTCCACCCTTTTGATTTCATCATTAAACCGGTAAGTAAAGAACGACTTTATCCTTGTATTTCTAATTTCATCAAATTATATTCGAACAGTAATGTATTCTTCACTTATACATTGGAAAACATTAAGCACAAAATAGCCGTCAGCGAAATAATTTATATACAAAGTGAAAGAAAAAAGCTTAAATTGATTACATCAAGTGAAGAGATAATTTGTTATCATAAATTTAGTGATGCTGTAACTAATGAAATGAAAAATGATATGGTTGTAATAAAACGTGGCTTGGCTGTTAATATCAATCACATTGTTGATGCAGATTTTGAAACTGTTGTATTATCAAACGGAACAAGGCTAAAGATCAGCGACGGATATCGTAACAGTGTAATGGACATATTATCTGACAAGATAGGAGGATCGTAAATGCAGCCAACGGTATATTTAGTCTCTAATGCGGTGCATATGTATGCTGTATACATACTTTTTACTGCGGTTTTGGGCAAGAGTAAACTTCATCAATTTGCTGAGATCTTGACTTATATTGTTTATTATCTAATAAATTGCGGTGTGTATCTTTTTATGGATAACATAATGCTGAATTTGATCAGCAATATATTGCCTATGTTCGTGATAATGTTACAATATAAAAAGCCTATACAAACTTATATATTTCTAACTATCGGCGTTTGTGCGGTTGGTATGTTTTTTGATTGGATGTTTACTTGTATAAATCCGAATTTTGTATTAATCAAATGAAATGCTCCTCAAAGCATTTCATTTTTAGGCTTTGTGTTTTTATTTCGATATTGCTTTAAAAGAGAGGAGAAAGTGATAGTCAATTCTAAATATATAGTTTTATTAATTATTATTTCAGCTGGAACAATTATGATTGGAGAACTATCTGGTCCAGATTATAATGTGAAGAGTTTTCTGATATCGGTGATTTTATTAATAATAAATTTTTTGAACTTTTATTTGTATGATAAATATATAGAAAATATGCAAATGAAAATCATGTTTAACGCTGTTGAATCTTCTAATCAAGCTTACAAAAATCAAATTCAATTAATGAACGAGTCACAAAAGAAAATACGCTTATTAAAGCATGATATGAAAAATCATTTGTTAAAGTTAAAATATGATTTAGAAAACGGCAATTACACAAAGGCAGATGAATATATCAATAATATGACCAATAATTTAATTACCGAAAAAGAATTCGTAAATACAGGTAATATAGACTTTGATTGCTTGTTGAATTATAAATTATCGATTGCCAATGAAATGAATGTTGTTTTTTCGTGCCATATTGTATTGCCTGAAGAATTACAGGTAAATTCATTTGATTTAACTGTAATATTAGGAAATTTGTTAGATAATGCTCTGAATGCATTGAAAGAAGCAACGGTGAAGCAGCTTAATATTGACATAAATTATTCAATAGGCATGATAGTAATAAAAATAGAAAATACATTTGCAAATATAAGTAACAAATATGATGATCCAGAAAAACATGGATACGGATTGATAAGTGTAAGGACATCGTTGGAAAAATACAATGGAAAACTCCAGAACAACATTGTTGATGACAAGTATGTTGTAAAAGCAGTTTTATATAATGTAGTGAAAAAATCATAAAAAATATGGCAGTGCCGATACGGGCACTGCTTTTTTTGTACCCAAAAACACCATAATTCGTACCATTGCTTTACCTTTGTATATGTTAATATGATATGATAATGGTGTGAATATCACAATAATCGTAAAAGGAAGTGAAATTATGAAGTCTTTTATGCTTAAGTTCTTTAAGAAGTATGGCGGTATGTTTGCTGCATTGGCATTGACGGTTACAACTGTAAACGTTAACAGCACATGTTTTTGGATCAATAATCAGCCAGAACTTCCTAAAAATGCAAAGAGTCTCCGCAAATTTTAATGTTTGCTAAGCTTGCAGAGTATCTCACTCAACAGCTTGAAAATGAAAACGTCATTTCGTCTGACAAAAGGGACCTGTACAGATATGGCTTTCAGTATGGGATGATACTGACGCTTAATTTTATCACGTCAATATTAATTGGTGTGGTTTTTGGCAAAGTTTTGGAAAGCATTATCCTTCTAGCAACGTACATTCCACTGAGAAGCTACGCAGGAGGTCATCATTCAAGTTCATCAGAAAAATGTTACATAGTATCATCGCTGATTATGATAATTTGGATGTGTCTGTTAAAATTCCAAATTCTTTCAACAAGCTGTTGCGTGATAATGCTTATTTCGGGGCTTATTGTGTGTATTATACTCGCTCCTGTTGAGGATAAAAACAAACCTTTGGATAATGACGAAATTCAAATTTACAGAAAAAAATCATATATTGTTTTAGTAATTGAGATATGCTTATGGATCTTACTGTCATTTATTCAGCATAGTGTTTTAAAATTAATTCCACTGATGGTATTTACAGAAGCTATAACGCTGATTATAGGGAAAATAAAGAATATAAAAATGTCTAGATCCATCAAAATGTAGATATTACAAAACTTGCTTCTTAAAGATACAAATCAGTTATATATAGTTCGACAAAACAAAATGAGGGGGATGTGCTTATGGATTACGAATATTACTATTACGAGTCAAGAAACAGATATTATGATGCTTGTTCTGAAGTAACTAATTACGAAAACAGAGCAAATGAATTAAGATCTGAAAAGCAGCAAAAAATCTCCTACATAAATCAGATTAAAACGGATCTGAGAAAACACAAAAGTGCTTCTTCGGATCTAAACAAAGCGATAAAGAAAGACTCGGTATTGCAGGGTGATCTTTCTAAGATCACTAGTAATGTTGATCTGGCTTCTGATAACTTTGGAAGTATGGCAAGTTCAAGTTCTGTGGCAAACAAAAGCTTGAACAACGTTTACAGTGCGGAATCCTCTAAAACCAAAAGTACGTTGGACAATATCTTTTCTACTCTCAGAAGCAAAAAAAACAACTGTTGATAATAAAGTTTCTGAATTGCAGGAAAGTATAAACCGTGCAGAATCGGAATTACAGGATATAGAGTCGGGAATCAAATCAGCTAACTCGGCTGTTTCCGATTGGAGAGCTCAAAAATGGAATGCGTCATACGATATGGCATATTACCGACGTAAAATGTATGAAGAGGAATAGATAAATGTCAACTATTACGCTATATGCAAGCAAGATCAATCAGATGCCGAGTCTGATAAACGACGCTAAAAAAGCTGTAAAAGAATATAAGTCTGATTTGAAATCTCTTAATTTAAAAGTACTTACGATCGACAACAGCATATGTAATGTTGACGATGTGATCAGTTCCATAAAGTCATCTACGCAAACCCAAGGAGATAAGATTGATGCTCTTGATAATCTCAAAAAAGATGTAAATGAGTTTATTGCCGACGTTGTACACATTGACGGTGACGCCGCCGATGCAATCAATAAGAGCAAAGATGATTTTTACGATAAATATGAATATCTGAAGCCCGAATGCGAAAAAAGCGGTTGGGAGAAGTTCAAAGACGGCTGCAAAAAGGTCGGCGAGTGGTGCCAGGAGCATTGGAAAGAGATTCTTGCAGTCGTAGTTGTTATTACTGGCATTGTTCTTTGTTTCGTGCCCGGATTAAATTGGCTTGGTTCAGGAATTTTGATGGGAGCTCTTAAAGGTGCATTAAGTGGCGGATTGATAGGTGGATTATCAAGTTGGGCGTCAGGAGGTTCATTCTGGGAGGGCTTTAAGGACGGCGTGGTGACCGGAGCTATTTTCGGTGGCGTATTTGGCGG
>NZ_JAOQJZ010000028.1:0-4765 GCF_025567495.1 Hominimerdicola aceti
TGTTCGTGACTGGCATATTAAGTCTTGTGCCTTTGCCTGCCGCTAATATTATCTGCTGCATTTTAACCTCCGATAATTTATAGTTATCCTTCAATAACCTTCTCACATATAATACCATATCATGCTTTCACATAAAAGTCAATCACATCCCAAGATTTTTGTAAATTCTCACAAATTGTCGAAATTTGTCGTTTGCAAACAACTCTGATATAATATAAGGTAGGTTTAAAAGCAATTTTATTCGCAAGCCTTTGTGCTTTTTGTGAATGTTGACCAAATTGCTTTGCCTCATAAAATTTTAAGGAGCTGTTTTGATGTTTGAATATAGACCTTTTGTAGACCAATTTCTTGATTATTGCCGTTACCATAAAAAGCTTAGCGACAAAACTGTTCGTGCATACAAAATTGACCTTTCGCAGTATGTGCTGTTTTCCGATACGCTTTCCAAACAAGCATTGTGGGATTACATAGAGTGCCTGAATAAAAAGTACAAGCCGAAAACCGTAAAGCGTAAGCTTGCTACTCTAAAAGCTTTTATCCACTTTCTTTTGCTGCAAGACTACATGGATTTTAATCCATTCGATAAGCTCGAAACTTCGATCAGAGAGCCTGTGCTGCTGCCCAAAACGATACCTCTCGACGTGATCGCTAAGATAATTTCCTTTTCTTATCAGCAGATAGGTTCAGCCAAAAGTGCTTACCAGATGAAATGTGCCGTCAGAAATGCCGCTGTAATTGAATTGCTTTTTGCTACAGGTGCAAGGATTGCTGAGATATGTACTCTTAAACCGGAAAATGTTGATCTTTTAGGACGCTCCGTTAAGTTTTACGGCAAAGGTTCAAAAGAACGCCTTATACCGGTAGAAAATATGGCTGTGCTCAGCATACTTAAAAGGTACAGACTTCTTTTTGAAGATAAGATTGCCGTGTCAGGGTATTTCTTTGTAAATAAGCTCGGCAGAAGAATGACAGAGCAGTCGGTGCGGAATATGCTGAGTTCCTATTGCAGACAATGCGGTGTTGAAATGCACATAACGCCCCATATGTTCCGTCACTCGTTTGCGACCCTGCTTTTGGAAGAAGATGTGGACATTCGTTACATACAAAGAATGTTGGGGCACAGCTCGATAACCACGACTCAGATCTACACGCACGTTACATCGTCAAAGCAAAAGGAGATCTTAAAGACCAAGCACCCAAGAAACAAAATGGATTTTCAGTGATATGTTACAACTAATAGTATTATATCATATAAGAATACATCGTGCTGTGAAATGTCAAAATTATTTGGTGAAATGTAGTGAAATGTAACTTTGCGGTGCTTATTATCATAAAGGAGGTGTAAAATGTCGCAGCTTATCGTTACGAGCCGTTATCTGAAAAGCGGAAATCAGAAAAATAAAACTAAACGAAGAAACTATACAAAGTATATTGCTACCCGTGAAACAGTCGAGATACGAAGTCAAAAATTTGTTGACAGAAATGCCAATGCAACTAAAAATCAAGAGCAGCTTATTAACGACCTGATAAACGACTTTCCTGAATCCAAAAGATACCTTGAGTATGAGGACTATGAAAGAGAGCCGACCATTGAGAATGCCAGTGAATTGATAAGCACAATAGTAGAACGCAATGCTGACGTGGTTGGAAATCGACAGAATTTTGTCGGGTATATGGCTATGCGTCCAGGCGTTGAGAAGAGAGGTTCGCACGGCTTGTTTAACGAAAAGGACGAGCCTATAATTCTGAATCAAGCGGCAAATGAGATAGCTGAACATAAAGGCAATGTTTGGTCACACGTTGTTTCACTTCGCCGTGAAGATGCTGTAAGGCTTGGCTTTGATAATTCAGACGCCTGGCGTGAGCTTGTCAAAAGGCATATTTCCGATATTGCAAATGCTCAGCGTATACCGATTTGCAATCTGAAATGGTATGCTGCTTTTCACGACACAACTCATCATCCGCATATCCATCTGCTTGTCTATTCGACAAATCCAAAGCAGGGATTTTTGACTGCTAAGGGTATAGATCAGATACGTTCAGCTTTTGCAAACGATATATTCCATGACGATTTGCAGTCAATCTATCAGGAGCAGACGTTAAGCCGTGACGAATTGAAAGCTGTATCCAAAACAGAGTTTGAAAGTATTGTAAATATGATCGCAAGTAATGATCATACAGATCCACAGCTTGAAGAACTTATCAGAAAACTATATATCCAATTACAGAATGTGAAAGGCAAAAAAGTTTACGGCTATCTTCCAATGGAGATAAAGGAAACCGTCAATAAAATATTTTCAGAGCTTGCAAAAGATGAGAACATACAGCAGCTCTATGACAAATGGTGCAGTCTTGAACGATTGAAATACAAGACGTATACTCAGAAAGAAGCGGAACTTCCTGAATTAGTCGATAACAAAGTTTTTCAGCCTGTACGGAATATGATAATTCGTACAGTACTTAATATGAAACCATTTGATGCAAATACTGAAATTGAAGGATCTGAACCAAATGATGAATACATTGATAATACGCCTCAGAATATGTCACCTCTGTTTGATGACGCAGAACCGTTGGAAGAGAAAGAAACAGACGAATCGGCTTCGGCAATAAAACACTATATCAAATGGAACGATCAATACAAAAAAGCCTGCAAGCTTATCTATGGCAAAGACGCTAAGCTCAATGATTTTAAGAAAGCAGAACAGCTTTTGTTATCTGAATCACAGCGTGGAAATGTTTTGGCTGTTTACGATCTTGGAAAGCTTTATTCTACCAACAAGCTTGGCGAAAGGAACGAAGAAATGTCTATTGCAAAATACACACAGGCTTTGCAGGGCTTTTTGCAAATAGAACCAAACTCAAAGAAATTAAATCCATATGTTCAGTATCGTATAGGTAAAATGTTTTGCTATGGTCTTGGTACGGAGCAGGACTATGAAAAAGCCTTTGAGTGGTTTGAAAGATCGGCAAAACAGAAAAACAAGTTTGCTCAATTTAGCCTTGCAAATCTGTATTACTATGGCAGCGGTGTGGAGAAAGATCTGTCGCAGGCTTTTCTTTGGTATCAAAGGGCATCCTCTCAGGGGCAGCCTTATGCGGCTTATTCTATCGCTCAAATGTACAGATATGGAGAGTATGTAACCAAAGATAATGATACAGCACAGAGATATTACAAACAAGCTTTGTCGGGATTTTTGAAAATCGAAAACGATGATATGGCGAACGACGATCTCTTTTACAAATTAGGGCAAATGTTTAAGCTTGGACTTGGAACAGACTCAGACGTTACAAAAGCGATCGAATACTTCAGATGTTCAGCTGAAATGAATAACAAAAACGGCTTATTTGAGTATGGCAAAGCACTTTTGATAGGTGAACACATTCCGCAGAATACAGATAGTGCAGTAAAATTGCTTGAGAAAGCTGTCAAACTTAAAAACAGCAATGCAAAAAGATTTCTTGCCCTTGAATATATTTCAGGAGAGCATTTGGAACAGGACATTGAAAAAGGAATAGCCTTGCTTACCGAGTGTGCGGACAGCGGAGATGTCATTGCTAGTTACAGACTAGGCAAAATTTATTTGCAGGGCGAGATAATGCCTCAAAATCTGGACAAAGCAGAAAAGTATTTGCTCTTGGCGGAAGATAACGAGTACACGCAGTATGCTCTTGCTAAGTTGTATTTGCAGGAAGAAAAGTATGATATACAAAAAGCTGTCAATTATTTTGAGAATTGTGCTGTCAAAAATCATTGGGCAAGTTATCAGCTTGGCAGGATCTATCTTTTCGGTGCAGCGGGACTTACAAAGGATAAGGAAAAAGCTGTCGAATGGTTTACAAAGTCTGCAAATGACGGCAACGAGTATGCACAGGCTATTCTGGTCGACATATCGAAGTTTGAGAATGACCTGCTTGCAAATACGATTTTTAGTTTGTTTGTTAGTCTTAATAGGTGTATTCAGGATAGTTATGACAACGATCGTAAAGACCTACAAAGCAGAGTTGACAGAAAACTGATGAGGGTTATTCGCAAAAAGAAAATGGAGTTGGGAGAGAAAGACGAAAATCATATGGATATACAATAAAGAGAACAGCTGATCTGTGCTTGTGAATGCATAGATCAGCTGTTTTTATTTCGCAAAATCTGCACCTTTGCGAAAGACTATTTAAGGCGATTTTGATCGCTATTTTGACTAATGTGATAGAATTTAAGCACATTATATCACATCAAATGGTTTTTGTAAAGTCAAAATAAAAAAAAATTATCAAAAAAACACGGCTGATAAAGTTTTCAGCCGTCAGAATTTCAGTACGAGGAGGGCGATAAAATGAAGAATATAATGAACATTTACAAGAGAAAAGACGGACGTTTCGAGGGGCGTATTCCGTTTGGAAGAGATGATAACGGAAACTTGAAGTATAGGTATCTGTACTCAAGAAATCTTACAGAGCTTAAAGAAAAGATGCTTTATGCGTATACGACTTCTGAAAAGTATTCACCTGTCGTTGGCGGTAAAACCTTGCATGAATTATCGCTTGAATGGCTCGGCAGCGCTAAACTGCGTGTTAAGGAGTCTAGCTATTGCTGTTATGAAAAGATAGTGACTAAGCATATAATTCCGTATTTTGAGAAGATAAAATATTGTGAGTTAAATACTCCGAAAATCAACGCTTTGATATTGTCAATATCCCTTGACACATTTTCTACCCAAAATGCAAAATAAGTATGGAATCAGCTCTCCGAAATGGAACAAATATCCAT
>NZ_JAOQJZ010000029.1:0-4110 GCF_025567495.1 Hominimerdicola aceti
AATTTGTACAAAATATATAATTAGTTTTGTCAGTTTTAGTCAATCCGTGGATTGACATTTTTATCTTTTAGTGGTATATTATAAGATAATTTCGGCGTATACTGCACATTTTGTCGTATGTTAACTCTGTTTTAGGGAGAAGTCAAGTCCATTTTAAAGGTTTATTGCTTATGCTTTAAGTTGGTTACTGAATTTTGTAGCATTGTGTGATATACTTGTAGTTCAAAACAAAGCGCTCTCCGAGAATAAAAATATTGGAGTGCCAAAAAGTTTTTTATCAGCCCTTGACAAACGAGTGTTCTAATGCTATAATATCAAATAGAAACAACAGCATTTAACATAAAATTACAATTTAATAAATAAGTGCCTTTTACTTACATAAACATATCGGCAAATACTTTTAGAGCTTAATGCTCGTACATATTTAAGGCACGATTTTGATAGCAACGGGATAATTATATCCTTTTGCACTAATCGTGAACTTGAAATATGTGCGAGCTTTTTTGTTGTCTAAATAAATTCAATGTGGTATGTAACGAATTGGCAACGCGGTCAGAATTACATAAATTGCGATACCCTCCGTGTCACATAGACATACCTTTAATATAACATACTAATAATATTAATATAGCAGAAGAAAGAATGTATAGTAGAGATAAGTATTGGTAGGTGCGTAACGAAATGGAGGCGGAATATCAAATTGCGCATCTGCGATTTTCATTTTTCTGCTATGGAAAGGAATTTTTATGAAGTTGAAAAAATTAATGATAATTGATGGTAATCCTTTTGCGGACACAGAGTTCGGTCAGCTTGAGTGTGTTGAAGTTAACGGAAAGCTGTACTTCCCCGCATCGGAGTGTGCAAAGGTTCTCGGATATCACAATCCGAGAAAAGCTATCATAGACCATTGCGACGAGCCAATAAAGCTTACTGTTCCGCATCCGCAAAGTCCGTTAAAAACTATCGTGAAGAATTATATCAGCGAGGGAGATCTGTATTCGCTGATTTTCAATTCAAGGTTACCGATCGGCAGACAGTTTCGTGCTTGGATATGCGACGAGGTGCTCCCGACGATAAGGAAGTACGGATTTTATGTTACGCCGAAGGTTCTTGCGGAGTGCGACGGCAATCCCGAAAAGCTTAAGCGTAAGCTAATGGAAATACAATGTTATCAGTTCTGGAACTACTGTCTGGACCATCCTGATAAGGCGGCAGATTTGATATCGAAATTTTATGAAAAGGCTATGAAAGAAGATGATATTATAGACGCTGAATTCTGTGATGAGGTAAGTAACGAAACCAGTCGCTTGATTGAATGCTCTGCGGTGAGTAACGAACTGCGCACGGCAAGAAACGCCGAAATCTCGCCCGTGTGAGCCTGCCGATTCTCGGCGGTATCCTTGCCCCACCTATGTTGGTTAAAGCCCATACACGCCGAATGTGTGCGACGTCCGAGGCGGTTAACGGTGATTTCTGATGAGAGAATGAAAGTCCGGTAAAAATTGCTCCTGTCAGTATTGCACGATCACCGATATGCAGAGGTTAAAGCAAATCGAAATATTGTAAAGCAAGTTAAAGCATCGGGGTCGTAAGCCCCCGATGCAGTCACAGCGGACAGCAAAGCTGACCGCAAAAGTGCCGAAAATACGCAGTTTCAGCAAAATTGTTGTGCATAATTTTTATGGGGTCATAAATTCGAGGTTTGAAGAATTCAGGGGTCGTAAGTACTGAAAATCACGTAAAATCGGTGTGATTTCAGGAGTCGTAACAGAAAATCAAAGGACATTGCCGCATTTTTCAAAATTGAATAACTTAAATCCCAAAGTCAAAAATGAATCAAAAGGAGTGTTGCCTATTGGAAATTAACGTCAGTGAAAATAAGCGGATCGTAGAGATCTGGCTGACAAATCAGGAGCAGGAGGACGATAGTATCAGCGAATTCGTGCAGAATACTGCAGACAAGTACAGCGATAAAAAATACAAGGTTGCCGTATTTATGTCGGGGGACAACGACTTGTTTGACTGCACGGAGGGATTGATAGAGCACAACCTCTGCCTATGATTTGTGGTGCGCAATCAGGCGCACCGTACATAACTGACGTAAAAAAACATAAATTGCGGCAAAGTCATAAAATCTTCACTCGGATATTTATTGCCTTTGCCTATTGCAATTCTGAAAGATATATGATACAATATTGATATAAATTAAAACGAATATTTCTGACAACATTGTAAGTATTCGCAAAGGTAAAACCGAACCGAAAAAATAATCAACATTGAAAGGGTGAAACAATGAGCATAAAGTACAGCATAGCAGGCTATTGCCGAATTTCTGTCGACGAGGAAATGGACAGAGACAACACCTCGATAGAAAACCAAAAAGCTATCATAGCCGACTTTGTGAAACGCAAGTTTCCAGACAGCACGCTTGATTTCTATGAGGACCGTGACCGATCGGGATATACGTTTGAACAGCGTGAGGGCTATCAGGAGCTGCGAAAGAAAATGCTTCGATTAGAGTACGATATTCTGATCATCAAGGACTTCTCCAGATTTTCCCGACGAAACAGCAAGGGACTGGTGGAATTGGAAGATCTGCGTGACGCAGGAATGAGGATTATCTCGATTGGCGATAACATTGATTATCCTACCTATGACGACTGGACGGCAATTCAGTTCCGCTTTCTTATCAATGAAATGCCTGTTACCGATACGTCCAAAAAGGTCAAATCGGTCATCAAACGCCGTCAGGAGGAGGGCAAGTGGATATGCGCTGTGCCCTACGGCTACGTTATGATAAACAACAAGACCATGCAGTTCGAGGTTGACGAACCTGCGGCGGAGGTTGTCCGAGATATTTTTGACAGGTACAACAGCGGCTGGGGATACAAAAAAATTGCCAACTATCTTACGGACAAGCATATTCCCACGCCTAGAATGTGCGAAAAAATGCGCAGGGAGGCTAAAGGCGAGGAGTGCAAGCGTGAGGTAAAGCAGACGTGGAGTATCATCACCGTCAGCGAGATATTGCAGAACGATTTTTATATCGGCACGCTCCGTCAGGGCAAGTACAGGCGTAAGAAGATAAACGGCGGGGAGGTCAAGCAGGACGAAACAGACCACATAGTATTTGAAAATAATCACACTCCTATCGTCGATTACAAGGTGTTCGCTCTGGCTCAGGAGCAGCTGAAGAAGCGTACGACCTCTCACTATCGGGGAGTGAAAAAGTACGACAATGTGTACTCGGGCTATCTTTTCTGCGGAGACTGCGGCTCACCCATGTTCGCAATGAGCCGTAACGATCTTGCTCCTGCCTACACCTGCGGAACCTACCACAAGCGAGGAACAAAAGGCTGTACCTCGCACCATACCAGAGTTGATATGCTGGACGGTCTGCTGAAAAGCTATATCAAAAAGGTGCGTGACAACTCCGCAGAGATGATCGACCGTTTGCAGGAGTCCATTGCTAAAGAACAGCTTGAAACGAAAAGCAGTCAGTCCACCGTTGACGTGATAAAGGGGCAGATAGAGGACGCAAAGGCGGAAATGAAAATGCTCACCCGACAGCAGGCGAGGGATGTTATGAAACACCCCGACCGTGCGGAGATAATCGAGGAGACCTACACCGAGATGATAGACGAGCTTACTCTGCGTATCGAGGGACTGAAAAATCAGATGCAGCTTGCAGTCGACAAGCACAACACCGTTGTCAGAGTGAACCGCACCGCCAGAACCGTGCTGGAGATTTTCGATGACATCATTAACAAGCCCGCTCTTGACAAGAACGACCTGAATTTTATAATTGACAAGATAGTGGTCTTTGAAAACAGAATTGAAATTCATCTCAAAGCGGATATCGACTGTTTGCTGAAATACGGCACGCTTACAGAGCAGCAGCTTGTGACAGTCGGAGCAGATGGATCAGCCGAAAATTTTAATCAAGGCACTAAGATCGGAAAGTCAGCCGGACAGCTTGCCTCTGCTGTAACGGACAGCAGAGGCAGGAATCTTAGTGTCAACGTTATCAGTAACGGCGACCCCCTCGAGATCTACACCAACCCCGACGGCGAGGTGATATTCAAAAAATATTCTGCCATAAACGAAATG